>NZ_CATVTL010000002.1:0-269061 GCF_958346945.1 uncultured Parolsenella sp. | reverse complement strand
CCGAGAAGAAGACCACCATGCTCGAGGCCTTCCGCATGGCCGACGACGTGCTGTGCCAGGGCACCCAGGGAATCACCGACCTCATCACCGTCCCGGGCCTCATCAACCTCGACTTCGCCGACGTCTGCACGATCATGCGCGGCTCCGGCACGGCCATGATGGGCATCGGCATCGCCTCTGGTGACAACCGCGCCACCGACGCTGCCCAGGAGGCCATCTCGAGCCGCCTGCTCGAGAGCTCCGTCGACGGCGCCACCCGCGTGCTGCTCTCCATCGCCGGCAACAAGGACCTCGGCATCACCGAGATCTCCGACGCCGCCGATCTCGTTGCCTCCAACGTTGACCCCGAGGCCAACATCATCTTTGGCACGACCGTCGACGAGAGCCTTGGCGACCAGGTGCGCATCACCGTCATCGCCACGGGCTTCCAGGAGCCCAGCTCCCAGCCCTCGCTGCTGGGCGACTTCCACGCCCCGGCCGCTCCCGAGCCCGCTGCCCCCAAGCAGCCGGTGAGCGCCACAGGCTCCAAGGAGTTCGACATCCCCGACTTCCTGAAGCGCGGCCGCCTGTAATGCAGGCCCCCTCGCTCACGAGATACGTAGCGAACGGCGTGACCCTGCTCGGCGACACCAGTCGCCCGGGCGGGGTCACATTCGCGTTTACCGAGCGCACGGGTGGCGTCTCCAAGGCCCCCTACGCGAGCCTGAACCTCGGCAGCCGCTGCGGCGACGACCCTGCCTGCGTGGCGGAGAACCGCGCCCGCGCCCTTGCCGCCTTGGATGCCGAGAAGATCGCGGCGAGCCTCGTCGAGCCGCGCCAGGTCCATGGCGACCACGTCGTGGTCGTTGACTCGTCCGCGCCCGAGGCCCTCGCGGCCGCCCGCGCGCAGGCCCAGGCCGGCGCCGACGCCATCGTCTGCACCGTGCCCGGGGTGCCGGTGCTGCTGTGCTTCGCCGATTGCGTGCCCGTGGTGCTCATCGCGCCCGGGGCGTTTGCCGTGGTGCACTCCGGCTGGCGCGGCACGCTTGCGCGCATCTCGGCCAAGGCCGCGGCGGTGCTTGCCGAGGAGGCGGCCTGCGAGACGGCGGACATCTGCGCCTATGTGGGGCCGCACGCCTCTGCCGCCGACTACGAGGTCTCCGCCGAGCTGCTCGCTACGTTCGAGGATGAGTTTGGTACGATTGTTCATACTGCCGAAACGGAGAGAAACCTCGACCTCTCTGCGGCAATCCGGTGCGCGCTCACTCGGGTGGGCCTAGATAGTGCCCGCATCCTGGACGCGTGCCCCTCGACGGTCTCCAACACGGACCGTTTCTACTCCTACCGAGCTGAAGGAGGCATATGCGGTCGTCACGCTGCCATCGCCTACCTGTAGTGGGCTGCATGCTGGCGCTTGCCTGTTCCCTCGTGCTCGCGGGCTGCGCCGACTCTGGCTCGTCCAAGTCGCTGACGGTCGCGGGTTCCACCACGGTCCTTCCCATCGCCGAGATGGCTGCCGAGGGCTATGAGGGGCAGACCGGCACAAAGGTGCTCGTCTCGGGCCTGGGCTCATCGGCGGGCATCGAGGCCGTTACGAACGGGACGGCAGACATCGCCACCTCGAGCCGTAACCTTACGGCCGAGGAGTCGAGCCACGAGCTCGTCGCCACGGTCATCGCCCATGACGGCATCGCCGTCATCGTGAACCCGGACAACCCCGTCGCGAACCTCACCACCGAGCAGCTGCGCGACATCTACGCCGGCAAGATCACGAACTGGAGCGAGGTCGGGGGAGAGGACCTGCCCATCCAGGTCGTGAATCGCGACGAGGCGTCGGGCACCCGCGAGGCGTTCCGCACCCTCGTCATGGACGGCGTCGAGTTCGACCGCTCGGCCGCGGTCCTACCGGGCACCGGCCAGGTGCGCGACGTCGTGAGCCGCACGCCGGGCGCCATCGGCTACATCTCCATCGGCTTCGTCGAGAGCGACTACGCCACCACCTCGGTCAGGTCCGTGGCCATCGACGGCGTCGACGCCACCGAGGACAACGTCGAGAGCGGCGCCTACCCCATCTCGCGCGACCTCTACTTCTTCACCAACGGTGACCCGCAGGGCGAGGCCTACGGCTACATCTCCTACGTCCTGTCCGACGACATGGACCAGGTCATCCGCGACGCGGGCTACATCCCCGCTCACAAGTCCGCTGCTACCGAAGAGGGGAAGTGAGCCCATGAGCGAAGAGATGGAGGAGAGCGTAGCCAGCTCGAACCTCAAGCAGGTCTCTAAGTCGACCCGCCTCAAGGAGCTTGCCCTCAAGAACCTGTTCCTCACCTGCGCGTGCGTGGCGGTTCTCGCGGTCGTGCTCATCTTCGTGTTCACCTTTTGGAAGGCCATTCCGGTCCTCACCGACATCGGCCTGGGCGAGTTCTTCAGCCTCAAGTGGGCGCCCACCGAGGGCAGCTACGGCATTCTGGCGCTGCTCGCCGGCTCGGGCATCGTCACCGTGGGCGCGCTCGCCATTGGCGTGCCGCTTGCCGTGGGCTGCGCCGTCTTCCTCACCGAGATCGCGGGAAAGCGCCTCGCCAATGTCGTGAGCACCGCCGTCGACCTGCTGGCCGGTGTGCCTTCGGTCGTCTACGGCTTCTTTGGCCTCGTCATCCTGCGTCCGCTCGTCGCCAGCCTCACCGGTGGCCTGGGCTTTGGCGCGCTCACCGTGTGGCTCGTACTGGCCATCATGATCGTCCCCACGATCACGACCCTCACCATGGACGCGCTGCGCTCCATCCCCATGGGCATCCGCGAGGCGAGCTTCGCCATGGGCGCCACCCGCTGGCAGACGATCTACAAGGTCGTGCTGCCCGCCGCCAAGATGGGCATCGTCAACGCCGTCGTGCTGGGCATGGGCCGTGCTATCGGCGAGACCATGGCCGTGCTCATGGTCGTGGGCAACGCCCCGGTCATCTCCGGCGGCATCGCGAGCCCGCTGTCGACGCTCACGAGCCAGATCGCTCTCGACATGGGCTACTCATCGGGCCTGCACCGCAGCGCCCTGTTTGGCATGGGCGCCGTGCTGTTCATCATCTCCGCCGCCCTCGTGGGCATCGTGCGCTTCCTGTCGAGCGCGCGCGAGAGCGGTCGCGGCCACTCGCGCCACCGCCGCGCCAAGGCGGCCGACCGCGCCGTCGTCGCCGGCGGCGTCAACTTCGACCACGCCGAGCAGCCCACCGAGCACGCCCCACAGGCCACCCTCACCGCAGATGACGTGACGCCCGTCACCGGCACCGTCACGCAGGTGAGCGAGGGCAGCCGCGCGCGCATCAAGCGCCTGCTCGCCCAGGGTGCCAAGCCCGGTGCCAGCAAGAACAAGAACCGCACAAACGACGTCATGATCGGTGTGTTCCGCGCCGCCGGCGTCGTCACCGCCGCCGTGCTCGTCATGATCATCGCCTTCGTGGCCGTGAACGGCATGCCCGTGATGTCGCTCGACTTCATCTTTGGCTGGCCCCACGGCGTCAACGCCGAGGGCGGCATCTTCCCCACGATCGTCTCGACGCTCTACGTCACGGCGCTCGCCATGCTCATCTGCACGCCCATCGCGGTGCTCGCAGCCGTCTACCTTGCCGAGTACGCCAAGCAGGGACGTCTCGTGACCTTCATCCGTTATGCGGCAGACACCCTCTCGTCGGTACCGTCGATTGTCATGGGCCTCTTTGGCTACGCGATGTTCGTCGAGGCGATGGGCCTTGGCCTGTCGATGCTCTCGGCCGCCCTCGCGCTCGCCCTCATGATGCTGCCCATCGTCATGCGTACCACCGAGGAGGCCATCCGCGCCGTACCCCGCTACATCCGTTGGGGCGCCTATGGCCTGGGTGCCACCAAGTGGCAGGTCGTCTCCAAGATTGTCCTGCCCAGCGCCTTCCCGCGCATCGCCACGGGCATCGTGCTTGCCATCGGTCGCGCCATCGGCGAGACGGCCGTCGTGCTCTACACCATGGGCCAGGCCATCAACCTGCCGCTCACCCCGCTCGACTCGGGCCGTCCCATGACGATTCACCTCTACCAGCTGGCAAACGAGGGCATCAACATGCAGGCTGCCTACGGCACCGCCCTGCTGCTCATGCTCATGATCTTGGCGTTCAACCTGTTCGCGCGCTACATCTCGCGCAGGTCTGCGTCGAAGGCGAAGGGAAACTAGCATGACCGTCTACCGACACGCGCCCAACAACGGCGATACGGGCATCCACGTCGAGAACTTCGACTTCTGGTACGGCGACTTCCACGCGCTCTCCGGCGTCACGATGGACCTCGCGCCCAACAAGATCACGGCCTTCATCGGCCCGTCTGGCTGCGGCAAGTCGACGTTTCTGCGCTGCCTCAACCGCATGAACGACCTCATCGAGGGCACGCACACCGCTGGCCTCATGTCCTTCGACGGCTCCGATATCTATGCCGAGGGCGTCGACCCCGTCGACCTGCGCCGCCGCGTGGGCATGATCTTCCAGCAGCCCAACCCGTTCCCCAAGTCGATCTACGAGAACGTGGCCTTTGGCCCGCGCCTTCTGGGCGTCAACAGCAAGAGCGAGCTCGACGGTATCGTCGAGGAGTCGCTCAAGCGCTCGAACCTCTGGAAGGAGGTCGCCGATCAGCTCGACAAGAACGGCCTTGCGCTCTCCGGCGGCCAGCAGCAGCGCCTCTGCATCGCGCGCACCCTGGCCGTGCAGCCCGACGTCCTGCTCATGGACGAGCCCTGCAGCGCCATCGACCCCACGAGCGTCCAGCGCGTCGAGGACCTCATGGCCGAGCTCTCGAGCGAGATGACCATCGTCATCGTGACCCACAGCATGCAGCAGGCCGCGCGCGTCTCCGACTACACGGCCTTCTTCCTGCAGGAGCACGCGGGCGAGCCCGCCGGCCTCATCGAGTACGGCGACACCAACGAGATTTTCAGCTCGCCAGCAGACCAACGCACCGAGGACTACATCACCGGCCGCTTCGGCTGATGCGGACCTAAGCCCCATCGCCCACCAAGCGACCAGCATCGCAAAGGAGTCACGCATGAGAGAGACGTTCAATCGCCAGCTCACCGAGATGCGCCAGGAGCTCGTCTCGATCTACGCCAACATCGACCTGGCGCTGCACGACGCCGTCGACGCCCTGTCCGAGGGCGACAAGGAGAAGGCCAAGGCCGTCAAGGCCACCACGCGCGAGATGGATGCCCGCTGCGCCGCGCTCGAGCAGAAGGCGTTCCTGCTCATCGCCACGCAGCAGCCCGTCGCGAGCGACCTGCGCCTCATCCAGTTCGTGATCTACGCCAACTTCAACCTGGCGCGCATGTCCAACCACGTGCGCAACATCGCAAAGACCGCCAAGCGCTGCGCCGGTCGCGCGGTGCCTGGCCAGCTCATTGACCTGCTCGCGAGCGAGGGACACCTCGTCTACCGCGTGCTGTCGAACTGCGTCATGGCCATCGTCGAGGACGACCTGCGCCTCGCCGCTTCGCTGCCCGTGCTCGACGAGCCTGTCGACGAGCTCTACAAGCAGTTCTTCCGCTCGCTGGCCACCCTCGGCCCCGATGACGACATGGATGCCGCGAGCCGCGTGATCATGGCCTCGCGCATGCTCGAGCGCATCTCCGACAACGCCGTCGAGGTGGGCGAGAGGCTCGTCTTCCTGCTCACCGGCAAGCGCCGCAGCCTCGATGACCTGCGCGGCCTCGACGACGACGACCTGCAGGAGATGTACGCCACCCGCGGTGCCGGCTTTGCCCAGGAGCGCGACCTCGACGAGCAGCTGGCCCAGCAGATTCCCGAGGTCATGCTCGAGTCTGCCGTCGACGACGATGGCGCCGCAGACGACGTCGCCAGGAGTGCGGGCGATGAGGCCGATGAGCAGTAGCGACCTCGATACCGGCGTGCCTGCGCCCGCGACCATCGAGGTCGACGAGGCCTACCTCGCCTTCATGCGCGAGCGCCGCGCCGCTATTCTCGCGCGCCTCGAGGCCGCCTGCGCGCGCAGCGGCCGCAGCGCGTCAGAGGTGACGCTCGACGCCGTCTCCAAGACGGTGGGACCTGCCGAGGTGCTCGCCGCCATGCGCGCCGGCTATACGAGCTTTGCCGAGAACCGCCCGCAGGAGCTCGTGCGCAAGCTCGACGCCTTTGCCACCGCGGGGATCGAGGCGCCACGTTTCGACATGATCGGCAACCTGCAGAAGAACAAGATCAACGCCGTGCTGGGCCGCGCCTCGCTCGTGCAGTCGATCTCGAGTCTGACCCTTGCCCAGGCCGTCTCGAGCCGTGCGGAGCGCACGGGCCTCACCGTACCGGTGCTGCTCGAGTGCAACGTCTCGGGCGAGCTGTCCAAGGGCGGCTTTGCCCCCGACGAGGTGCGCGCCGCGGCAGACGAGCTGGTTACGCTGCCAGCGCTCTCCATCGAGGGCGTCATGTGCATGGCCCCTGCTCACGACACCGACGCGGCGCGTCGCACCTTCGCCGGTGCGCGCGAGCTTCGCGAGGAGCTTCGCGGTCGCATGGGCCTTGCGCTGCCCACGCTCTCCTGCGGAATGAGCGATGATTTCGAAATCGCGGTCGAGGAGGGCTCCACCCTCGTTAGACTGGGACGGATAGTGTTTTCTGCCGAGTACGACCTCGCCTAGGGGTCGTCTGGTTGGGGCGCTCGCGCCCTCACAGGACTTGGGGACATCATGGGATTTCTCGACAACATTAAGAACAAGCTCCAGCCCCGCGACGACTACTACGACGACGGCGGCTATGACAACGGCTACGACGACGGCGGCTATGACAATGGCTACGACGACGGCCAGTACTACGACGACGCCCCGGCCCAGCAGGAGCAGGTGCGCACGACCGGCCTTCTTGGCAACCCCGCTCGCCCTGACGCCGACAGCGTGAACGTCTTCACACGCTCGGGCCGTCACCTCTCGGGCGACGAGCTGCCCAGTGCCGCCACCGAGAGCTACTCCACGGTCAACTCGTACTCCGACGGCGCCTACCGCGCTGCCGACGACGACTGGCGCCGCGAGGCGGACGCCCCGCGCGACTTCGACCCGCAGCCCGTCTCCGACACCGGTTCCTACGTGCCGCCCATGACGCAGCCCGGCGTCTTTGGCGCCACGGGCAACACGCCCGGCGACGTGGGCCTCACGGCCGTGCCGCGCGTCACGAGCGGTAAGCTTCCCGCCTACGTGCTCAAGCCCACGAGCTACGACGACGTTCAGATGGTCGTGCGCCGCGTGCGCACCAACCAGCCGGTGGTGCTGTCGTTCAAGAACCTCAAGATCGACCTCGCCAAGCGCATCCTCGACTTCAGCTTTGGCCTTGCCTGCGGCATTGACGGCGCCGTTGAGGAGCTGGGAGACCGTGTGTTCGTCGTGCTGCCCAAGGGCGTCGAGCTCGCAGATTCCGACACCCGCAAGCTGCGCGCCGATGGCCTCATCGACTAGCCAGCTGCAATTCGCAATGTTCTATTTGACGTGGCGGCCCCGTGGCCGCCACGCTGTGTAAGGGGGACACCATGACTGACATCGAGAAGTACCTCGCGCAGTTCACCGTGGGCGTCATCGGCGTGGGCTCCATGGGCGGCGCCATCGCCCGCGGCCTCGTCCAGAGCGGCGCACTTCCGGGCGAGCGCGTGCTTGCCTGCGACCACAACGCCTACAAGCTCGAGGCTCTTGCCAGCGACTGCGGCATCCAGACCTTTGCCGATGCTGATGCGCTGTTCGCGGCCAACCCCGATGCCGTGGTGCTTGCGGTGAAGCCGCAGGTGCTGAGCGGCGTGTTGTCGTCGTGCGCCGATGCGCTCAAGGGCCGCCTCGTGGTCTCGATCGCCGCGGGCGTCACCATCGCCACCCTCGAGGAGGCGCTGCCTGACTCGCGCGTCGTGCGCGTCATGCCCAATCTGCCGGTCTCGGTGCGTTCCGGTGCCTCTGCCATCTGCGGCGGCTCGTCTGCGACGTCGGTCGACGTGGCGCTCGTGCAGCAGCTCTTCTCCGCGCTGGGCTCCGCCAAGGTCATGCGCGAGGACCAGCTCGACGCCGAGGGCGCCGTGGTGGGCTGCGCGCCTGCCTACTTCGCACTCATGGTCGACGCCCTCACGCGCGCCGGCATCCGCAGCGGCCTACGCGCCGCCGATGCCCGCGAAATGGTCAACGCCACGATGCTCGGCGTCGCCGCCTCGCTTGCCCGCAGCGGCGAGCACCCGCGCGCCTACATGGAGGCCGTGACCTCCCCGGGCGGCACTACCGCCGCGGCCCTCTACGAGCTCGAGCCGGCGCTCACGCAGGCTTGCTACGACGCCGTCGACGCCGCCCTTGCCCGCACCGCCGAGCTTGCGAAAGGCTAGGTAATGAGTCTCTATCCCGTACTTCGTGCCATCTCCGCCCTCGTGAACTTCTACGAGTGGCTCGTCATCATTTGGTGCTTCATGAGCTGGTTCCCGCTTCGCGAGGGGAGCCTCGTCTATGACATTGCCGTGGTGATCGACCGCATCGTGAGCCCGTACATGAACCTGTTCCGCCGCTTCATTCCGCCCATGGGCGGGCTGGACTTCTCGCCGGTTATCGCGCTGTTCGTGCTGTCGATTGGCGAGCGCCTGCTGTACTACGTAGTGCTGGGCGTGCTGTAGCGGCTTGTGGTTCGCGCCTGGCTTTGGCGCTGCTCGCCCATCGGTTTTGCACGTTTGGGAGGCGTTGGACGTGCCAGACCAATGGCGCGTTTGAGCAGTGCCGAGAGAGCTGCCGCCAACACCGCTGCGCACTTCTCGGCCACGTTGCATCGTTTGAGCCCGGCCGCCTGCCGCGGGTTTTCTCCACCCCATGTGTTGGATGTGGGGGAGGGGTTCCCCGGCGGGCAGTCGCGCTATACTTGACTACATGCGTATCGCGTTACCCGGGGCGCTTGCCCCAGAACTGAAAGGGACCCAGAATGGCAATCACACCCTCTGAAATCGACCAGCTCACCTTCTCTCCCTCCAAGCACGGCTATGACACCGACGAGGTCGACAACTTCCTCGAGCGTCTGTCCGGTGAAGTTGACGCGATGCTGCAGAAGATCGCCGACCTCAAGAACCGCCTGAACGCCTCCGAGCAGCAGCTTGCCGCCGCCCAGGCCCAGGTTGCCCAGCTCCAGAACCAGCCCTCTGCCGCTGCCCCTGTGGCTGAGGCCCCGGTTGCCACGTCCGCGTCCGAGAGCCAGATCTCCAAGGTTCTCATCGTGGCCCAGCAGTCTGCCGACAAGATCGTGGCCGATGCCCGCGACAACGCCGAGAAGATCCGTAATGACGCCGACCAGAAGGCCCGCGAGGTCATCCGCCAGGCCCTTGCCGAGAAGCAGAGCGAGCTCGACGAGATGGACCGCCTCAAGGCCTCCCGCGAGGAGTTCCGCGACCAGTACAAGGCGCTGCTCCAGCACTTCATGGACGATGCCGACAACGCCTTCTCCCAGCAGCTTTCGGTGAGCCTGCCCACTGGCTCCGCCGCTGCCGCCGCCGTTGTCGCCCCGGCTCCCGCTCCCATGGCCGACGCCGACGCCACGCAGCTGTCACCGGCCGCCATGCCCATGAGCGGCGTTGACGTCGATGACCTCGACTAGTTCGGGCGTCATACATTTGCATTGACTGGCGGGCCCGCAGCTCTCATGGCTGTGGGCCCGCTCTTTGTTGAGTTGGGGCTGGTATGAGCCGGGCCGGCATGACAGCGGGGACGGACCCTTTGTCATATGCTTGAGCGGTGAGGAAGTGTCCCTCTTTGATGCCGATTTCCCGGAGGAAACAATGACTGACCTGACACGAGAGTTCTGCGCCGAGAACGTGGAGCTTGTGCCTGCGGCGATCGCGGCGGGCGCTCGCCGCATCGAGCTGTGCGACAACCTTGCCAAGGGCGGCACGTCACCCTCGCTGGGCGTTATTCGCGGAGCCGTTCGCTGCTGTGCCGGCCGTGGCGTCGACGTCCTGGCTATGGTGCGTCCCCGTGGTGGCAACTTTGCCTACACCGACGACGAGCTTCTCATGATGGAGGACGACATCGACTGCGCCCTCTATGCGGGGGCTACGGGCGTCGTGTTTGGCTGCGCCCGCGGCGGAGAGCTCGACAGGGATGCTACGCTGCGACTTATTACGCGCGTACGTGAGGCCGAGAAGCGCCGCGGCGTGCCCGCGCAGATTACCTTCCACATGGCGTTCGACGAGATTGCGCCGCAGCGCCAGCTCGAGGCCATCGATTGGCTTGCCGAGCAGGGCGTCACGCGCATTCTCACGCACGGCGGCGTGGCGGGCACGCGCATCGAAGATAACGTAGCGTGTCTGCGCGAGTTTGTCGCGCGCGCTGACGGGCGCATCACGATTCTGCCCGGGGCCGGCATCACCTGGGAGAATGCCGAGGCCATCGCAGGGACCGTTGGCGTGAGCGAGGTTCATGGTACCCGCATCGTGCGCCTGTAGGGAAGCGCGCTGTCGCTTCTCGGGGTGGTGTGCCATCGGTTGCGCACGTCTCGCCCACAGAGCCATCGGTTGCGCACGTTTCGAGCCTCGTGGACGTGAAAACCGATGGCACCTTCCGGCTCCCGCCACCGTGCGGGCTCGCGGGCCCTTATCGCACAAAAAAATGTCCCGCAGCTGCGCGTGAGCTGCGGGACATTCGCGTTAGGCAGTGCGAGGCGGGCCTGTGAGCCGGGTTCTGTCGTTGACGACCATTTATCTACGACCAGCGTTGCCGCTGGCCTCTAGCGCGCAACCCGAGCGCGGTGCGGGCCACACCATGGCGCTCCTATTTGCGTTTGCTCCGGATGGGGCTTGCCAAGCCGCCGTGTTGCCACGACGCTGGTGGTCTCTTACACCACCGTTTCAGCTTTTCCCTTTGCGCGCGGCGAACCGCCCGCAGGTGGGAGTCTTCTTTTCTGCGGCGCTTTCCGTCGGGTTACCCCGCCTGGCCGTTAGCCAGCATCCTGCCCTGTGGAGCCCGGACTTTCCTCATGGCGCGCGATTGCTCGCGTGCCCCGCGGTCGTCTGGCCCACCTCGCGCATGCGATTGTAGCACGTAGGTAACGCAGTGCCGCCTAGCCCCACAAAGCTGCTAAGATTTTGAGCAATTCACCGCATGCGAGACGGCGCCATCGCACCTGCCTGGTGTCGCGTTGCAGGGCCACCACGCGGCATGCCCCGCGCCGCCGCACGACCAGCATGGAGGACCCCCATGTCCATGAACTTCAAGCGCCGCCTGCCCATCGCTAAGGAGATCCGCGAGGACATGCCCCTGTCTCCCGAGCTCGCCGCCAAGAAGGTCGAGTTCGACGCCCAGGTCGCCGCTATCTTCCGCGGCGAGGACACCCGCAAGCTCCTCGTCATTGGCCCCTGCTCGGCAGACCGCGAGGACTCCGTGCTCGATTACGTCATGCGCCTGGCAAAGCTGTCCGAGGAGGTCAGCGACCGCCTGCTCATCGTCCCGCGTGTCTACACCAACAAGCCGCGCACCAAGGGTACCGGCTACAAGGGCCTGCTCCACAACCCCGACCCCGAGGCGCCCGCCGACCTGCTCGAGGGCGTCAAGGCCGTGCGCCGCATGCACCTGCGCGTCATCGAGGAGTCAGGCTTCTTCACGGCCGACGAGATGCTCTACCCCTCCAACTACCAGTACCTCGTTGACCTGTTGAGTTACGTCGCTGTGGGCGCCCGCTCGGTCGAGAACCAGGAGCACCGCCTCGTCTCGAGTGGCGTGCCCGTGCCCGTGGGCATGAAGAACCCCACAGCCGGCTCCACCACGGTCATGCTCAACTCCATCTATGCCGCCCAGGCCGAGCAGGAGTTCATCTACCGCGGCTGGGAGGTCGAGACCCACGGCAACCCACTGGCCCACGCGATTTTGCGCGGCTACATCGGCCTCGACGGGCGCACCTACCCCAACTACCACTACGAGCACCTCGAGCGCCTGGCCGAGCGCTACACCACGGACACCTACGAGAACCCCGCCGTGGTCGTCGACTGCAACCACGACAACTCGGGCAAGCGTCCGTTCGAGCAGTTCCGCATCTGCAAGGAGGTGCTCGACTCCTGCCATCGCAACGACAAGATCCGTAGCCTGGTCAAGGGCTTCATGGTCGAGTCGTACCTCGAGGACGGCAACCAGCCGGTCGATGGTGGCGTGTACGGCAAGTCGATCACCGACGCCTGCATTGGCTGGGACAAGACCGAGTACCTCATCCGCGAGCTTGCCGAGCGCGCGTAGGTAGTTTCAAGTTTTGGGGTGCCGTGGCTGCCGTTTGGCGAGCCTGGCGCCCCAGTCCCTGTATAGAGCGCTACCATAGTTTACTAATCGTTTCTGTTCCCTCGTGTGTTTAGGCAGGCTGGCATGGTTGAGATCACCCACACCATCGCAGACCCTCTGGGCTTTCACGCCCGTTCCGTCATGCTCGTTTCCGGCGAGGCTGCTCGCTGGAAGAGCAAGGTTACGGTGAGCCATGGCGAGCACGAGGCGAGCGCCGCCGACCCCATCCAGCTCATGGGGCTCGACGCGCACAAGGGGGACACGCTCATGGTGCGCATCGATGGTCCCGACGAGGATGACGCGCGTGACTTCATGGCGCACCTTCTACGGAGGCTTTAGTGGCTCGTAGCAGTGCAAACAACGGTGCAGGTGCTGAGGCGGCGTCCGCGGAAGCGGGTGCCGCCTCCTATCTCACGCTGCGCGCGGGAAAGCAGGCCCAGGCCGAGTTCGTAGACCGCAAGAGCCGCTTCATCGCGCAGCTTGTGCACGTGGAGGGCGAGGACGAGGCAAACGAGTTCATCGCGAGCGTGCGATCCAAGCATTACGATGCGCGCCACAACGTGCCTGCCTGGATCTTGGCCGACGGGCGTGAGCGCCAGAGTGATGACGGCGAGCCGCAGCGCACGAGTGGCATGCCCACGCTCGAGACGCTGCGCGGAGCGGGCCTCAAGAATGTCTGCTGCGTGGTGACGCGCTACTTTGGCGGCACGCTGCTAGGGCCGGGTGGCTTGGTGCGGGCGTACACCACGGCCACGCAGATGGCCATCGAGCAGGCCCGTGAGCAGGGGCTCGTGGTCGAGAAGACGCTCGTGGTGCCCGTTGAGGTGGGCATTCCCTATGCGATGCACGATCGTGCGCGCGACCTCGCGGCGCGCAGCGGGGCGCATGTCGCGGCCTGCGACTATGGTGCCGACGTGACGCTCTCGCTCGTGTTCAGGGCGGGCGAGCAGGACGCGTTCGTGGCAGCCATGCGCGAGCTCATGGCGGGCGAGGACGTGTGCCTTGTGGGCGACGCGGAGTTCGACGAGTTCTAGCGCCCGGTTGTTGGCCGCTGATGGGTGGCTATGGCGTGCGTTCCGTGCTTGCCTCTACCCCGTGCCCGCGTGCTAGGCGGGCGCCATGCGAGCGCGCTGTGTACCTGTTATGCGAGCGTGCCGAGGTAGGCTTCGAGCTCTGTGGCGTCGCCAGTGAAGTGGAAGGCGTCAAGGCCGGCCACGCGGGCGCCCGCGCAGTTGTCGAGGTTATCGTCGACGAAGACGCAGCTTGCGGGGTCAAGGTCGTAGCGCTCGCACAGAACGCGGAAGATGGCCGGGTCTGGCTTCATGAGGCGCTCGCGGGCAGACACCACGAGCCCGTCGAGGACGTCGAAGGCGGGGGCCTGCGAGAGCTGCTGCTCGATGCGATCGTTGGCGTTGGAGAGCACGTAGACGCCCCAGCCGGCATCGTGGAGGCGCAGGGCGAGGTCGTTGGTGCCCTCGATGACACGCGAGAACTCGGGCCAGTGCTCGAAGCATTCGTGAAGGTTGGGAAGCAGGCGCTCGGGGGTGTGCGCCTCGGCAACGCGCATCATCGTGGCGTGGTCGATGGTGCCCGAGTCGAGCAAGGCCCACTCGCCGCGACCAAAAAACCCCTCGTAGAGGGCCTGCGCGTCTTCCTCGCTGTCAGTAAAGACGCGGGCAAACTCGCGGCCGTCAAAGGTCATGAGGACGTTTCCCATGTCAAAGACGATGTTTCGCTTGGCTCCCATGTCTGCCTCCTCGCAACGTTTTTGGCCATTGTAGCCGTCTCGCGTGAAGTCGGCGCGGCTCGCGTCTGCCGCTTCATATGCGCCGTTCGTGTAAGGAGATGGTAGGGACGCGCCCGGCATGGGTAACAAAGCTCCATACGACCGTCTCGGGGGAGGCATGTCTATGGAAGTGTCGTTTGCGCAGTTTGTTGCCCAGGTGACGTCAAATCCCGTGTTAGCGATAACCACACTGCTTACGCTGGGCGTCATTTTCGTCAATGGCTGGACCGACGCCCCCAACGCTATCGCCACCTGCGTGACCACGCGCTGCATGCGCGTGCGTCCGGCCATCATCATGAGCGCGGTGCTCAACTTCTTGGGCGTGCTCGTCATGACGCGTCTCAACGCCAGCGTTGCCTCGACTATCTCGAACATGGTCGATTTTGGCTCAGACACCCATGCGGCCCTCATTGCCCTGTGCGCGGCGCTCTTCTCGATTGTGGTGTACAGCGTGGTCGCGTCGGTCTTTGGCATCCCCACGTCCGAGAGTCACAGCCTCATCGCGGGTCTCACGGGTGCGGCCATCGCCATCCAGGGAGGGCTTGCCGGCGTTAACGGCCAGGAGTGGGTCAAGGTCATATATGGCCTGGTCATGAGCTTGCTCTTTGGATTTGTGATTGGATGGCTGTGCTGCAAGCTCGTGACGATCGTCTTTGCCGCGGCAGACCGCAGACGGGCCGACGGCTTCTTTCGCTATGCCCAGATCGTGGCTGCGGCGGCCATGAGCTTCATGCATGGTGCGCAGGATGGCCAGAAGTTCATTGGAGTGCTGTTCTTGGGCGTGGCGTTCTGCAACGGCCAGACCGGCGTCGAGGGCACGGTCATTCCCGTTTGGCTTATGATTCTGTGCAGCCTCACCATGGGTATTGGCACGAGCGTGGGCGGCGAGCCCATCATCAAGAGCGTAGGCATGGACATGGTCAAGCTCGAGAAGTACCAGGGCTTTGCGGCAGACCTCGCGAGCTCGGTGTGCCTGCTTGTGATGACCGAGCTGGGCATTCCCGTGTCGACGACGCACACCAAGACGAGCGCCATCATGGGCGTTGGCGCGGTGCGGCGCCTGTCGGCCGTCAACTTTGGCGTGGTTCGCGACATGATGCTCACGTGGGTGTTCACGTTCCCGGGCTGCGGCCTCATCAGCTTCTTCATGGCAAAGCTGTTCATGTTCCTGTTCTAGACAAGGCTGGCGCGGGCGGGGTGGCCGGGCGTGGCGTCCCGCGATGCGCGCAGAGGGAGGGGAGCCGGCAGATGGCACGCAAGGCAGATAGCTACTACTTCGACAACTTCAATGCGGCGGCCGAGAACAACTGCCGTGCGGTGGCGCTGCTCGAGAGCGTCATGCGCAACTTCGACGCGGACGTGTTGTCACAGCGCATCGAGGAGATGCATCAGATCGAGCAGGCCAACGATGAACTGCGTCACGAGCTGCTCGACACGCTTGTGACGGCGTTTATCACGCCCATCGAGCGCGAGGACATAGCGCAGCTCAGCAGCAACCTCGACGACGTCACGGACTGCATCGAGGGCGTGCTGCACCGCCTCTACTACAACAACGTGCGCGAGGTGACGCCGGGGGCGCTCGAGATGGTGGGGCTGCTCGTGCAGGCGTGCGAGGAAGTGCGCAAGACGGTGGCCGAGCTGCCGCAATTCAAGAAGTCCAAGGTGCTGCACGACCACATCGTCTCGATCAACACGGTCGAGGACCTGGGCGACAAGACCTTCGTGCGCATCATGCGCGAGCTGCACACGGGCGGCGTCGACGCGCTTGGACTCATCAGCACGAGGGAGATCTACATGTACCTGGAGTACTCGATCGACGCGTGCGAGCACGTGGGTGACGAGGTCATGGGCATCGTGATGGGCAACAGCTAGTGACTGGCGTGGCCGGTGTCCGCGCCCATTTGGCGGAGATAAGCTTCAAAAACCTAGTGGGCGGGATATCATTGTGCCCTAGCTGCTCAAACGCGCAGCTTTACGCATGATGAGAGGAGACGGCATGTCTGAGAGCAGGTGGAGGGTCGGGCTCTTTGGCCTCGTCCTGGCACTGCTGTGCTTGGCTGCGCGCCCCGCCTACGCAAGCGTGGCGGACGGTCACATTTCCACGGGCGAAAACCTCTTGGAACTCGTGAGCAAAACGAACGCGAGCGACACGCGGGGCAAGACTTATACGCTCGATGCTGATGTGTCAATCGACACGAGCACACTTGCTACGAGCTTTAGCCGCTACAGCCCCTCGCGCACGTTTGCGGGTACGCTCGATGGCGCGGGTCACACCATCACGGTTGTGGCGCCTGCCGACGACAAGCTCTCGCAGCCCCTGTTCGACCTGGTGCAGGGCCAGTCGGGCCCTTCTGCTGGTCGTGCTCAGATCAAGAACCTGACGCTAACCTTTAAAGGCAGCGCGCAGGGTGCCACGCTGGCTGGCGGCATCACGAACACGCTGATTGATGGCGTGGGCGTCAACTTCGAGAACGTGGAGCCGGCAAGCATTGGCGGCCAAGCGCTTTCCACGGGTCTCGTGGGCTATTTCTTTGCCGGTGAGAACTCCTTTGACACTAGCAGGGCCTTCACCAAGATCACGGGCGTTTCACTCAATGGCGGTAATATCGGCTCGCTTGATGCGCGAGGAGAATCCACGGTCTATTCCGGCTCCTTGGGATCGTTCGTGGGAGTCGGCAACGTTCTCATCGAGAACACGCGGGTTAATGTGGGCAACGTGTTTGCAGTCGCGACTTCGGGGAGTGCTTGTGCGGCCGGAGCTGTGACCGGTGACCCTTGGGGGCAGTGTCAGCTTGCGCTTAATGGTGTTACGGCGCACGCCTCTTCTCTTGTGTCTAAGAGCTCTGGCAATTCGGACGTATATGCCCTCGGTCTTGCCACGAGCCCCATCGCCATGACGGATTGCCACGTGATTGTTGATGGCGACATCAGCATCGAGAGCGGCAGCAGCAACTCGAGATCTGACGCCGTTGCATCTGGCCTGTGCTTCAGACCATATTGCACGAGAAATGCCGAGCTTGGCTATAGCGCTGTGAGCAATACCTCCGTTAAGGTTGTTGGCAACATTTCTGCCACGAGCAGGGGAGGTGCTAGTGCAGGCGCCTATGGTCTTGCCTATCTGTTCGAAGTTGATGCGGGTTGGAGCGGTATCGAAGTCGAGGCCAAGAACATCGAGGCCATGAGTGCATCTGGCGAGGCCTATGCGGCTGGAGGCGCCTTCCTTCAAACCATCCAGAATCAGAGCAATGTTGGCTTGGCTACGCTTGATGACATCTCTGTTGTGACAGATCAGATTCTTGCAAGCAGTACCCAAAACAGTGCCTATGCGCAGGGTCTCTTTGATCTCGCGAGCTATCCGTGCAATAACTGCTCGGTCAAGGCTGGTGCCATCTCCGCCAATGCCGATGGAGAGGCCGAGGCTGCCGGTTTCGTCAACACCTATATGCCGGATCCCTATACTGACCTGGCTGTGACTGGCCCCATCGCCAATAGATGCAAGGTGAGCGTGGGAACCATCTCTGCCAGTGGCAAGAGCGGCGACAGAATTCAGAACAAGGTTGGAGGGTTTGCCTTTGACGTTGCCGGCAACCGCTCCTATACCGTCCAAAACTGCAGCGTCACGATCACGGACGGCCTTGACGCGCTGGTCGACAGCGAGTCGGTTCCCAAGAACGTGGGCCTCTTCTCTGCCACCAACAGCAGCGGTACCAAGCTGTTCAACAACACGGTGACGCTGCCGCAAAGTCAGGCCAACGTCGTGGTGCTCAATGGCGATGACGCCGGCAGCTATGTGCGCTTCACTGCCGACGAGGCCGATGGCCGCGCCGCTTCGACCGACTGGCAGAGAGGCAACCAGGTGCTCTTCTCGGATGCCCGCGGCGGCGGCGATGTTACCTGTGCGTTCGACAGCTCGAGTGACCATGGCACGCTCTGGCGCTTGCCCGACCCGCAGTTTGGCGGCCTCACCATCTCGTGCGACGCCACGGGAGAGGGCGCGCAGGCCTCGGACGAGTTTACGTTTACGTTGACGCTTGACGACGCTACGGTGAGCGGCACCTATGGTGACCTGCAGTTTGTCGATGGTGTGGCAACGTTTACGCTCAAGGCCGGGCAGAGCGTCACGGCTCTGAAGCTTCCCGAGGGCGTGGGCTACAAGGTGAGCGTTGTTGCACCCGAGGGCTATACGGTTGCGTCGAGCGAGGGCACCGAGGGCACGGTCGAGAAGGACGAGACTGCTGTCGTGAGGTTTACTTTCAACAAGGAGAAGCAGCCCGACCCCAAGCCCGTGACGCCCAAGCCGACCACGCCCGATGACGGCAACGGTGGCAATGGTGGCAGCGGCAACGGTGGAGCTGCCAATGGTGGCGGCGCGTCTGGCTCCAAGCCTACTACCGATGAGCAGCTGCCTCAGACGGGTGATGTTACGTCCGCTGCTCCTCTCGCGCTTGTTGGCGTGGCTGTGGTGATGGCTGGTATCGCTGTGGCTCGCAAGGGGCGATAAATCCGCTGGTATAGGTCATGCGCGGCCCCGGACTCCTCTCGCGAGTTCGGGGCCGTTTTTTGTCCGATGCCCGTACTGCAATCGGGCCAACGTAAGACACGGAAAGGAGCTGCAATGGCTGCTGCGGATTACGAAATGGCCGAGGTCGACCTTCTGCAAATGAATGAGTTGTTCGACGAGGCGCTCGAGGGTCCCGCGGCCGAGCTCTACGAGATGGCGATGGATGCGGGCTGCTATCAGTCCATCATCAACCTGGGCTACATCTGGGAGTATGGCCGCACGGGCGAGCGCAACTACGAGAAAGCCTTCCAGTACTACGGCCGAGGTCATCGAGGGTCAGCAGCGCGCTCGCGAGCTGCTTGAAGATGAGAATGAACAAGTATTGGTCAGCGCCTGCTAAATCAAGCGCGCCATGTCCCGCGCGAGGCGCCTATACTAAGGGACAACTACGGAAGAAGGCAGTCATGGGAAGAAAGATCAAGTGCCCAAGCTGCGGCAGCCTCAATTTTGAGGCCGTGGCCAGCAGCAAGAAGTCGCTCTCGCTTGGAAAGGCTGCCGTTGGGGGAGTGCTGCTGGGACCCCTTGGCGCCGTGGGCGGCGCGATGCTGGGCAAGAAGGGCAAGACCACGTTCGTCTGCCACGAGTGCGGCAACACCTGGCAAGTCAAGCTGTAGACGAGTGATATCGGCTTTTAGCGCGAGGGGCTGCATCCTCTGTTGGGATGCAGCCCCTCTAATGCAGCTGGCGTATTGGGGCACATCCGTGCCGTGCGGAGCGGTTGGCTTACTTGCCCATGACGATGCTCCTGAAGACATCATCAAAGGGCTCCCAGCTGGGCTTCTTGAGCGTTTCCATGTTGGCGATCTCCGCCTCGATGCCGGCTATTTTCGACTCAATCCATGCGTTGAGAGCATCGATGCGCGGGCGCGTCTCCCGCTCGGGCTCATTGACCTTCTCGCGCAGGAGCTCGTTGACGAGTGGGGCAACGGCGGTGTCAAGTTTGGCCTCGGCAAGCTCGTCAAAGCGCATGGGCGCTGGTGCGCGCTCGTCGAGGATCCAGCGGGCGGCAAGCAGTGGACGGATCGCGTAGAAGTACTTCTTGGTCTTGACCGTCTCGCCCAACAGAAAGGCCTCGTAGTTTCGCGTGGCCATGCGCAGATAGTGGTAGACGCACGGCTTTGGCTGAAAGGCCGTGCTCGCGAGCTCGCGCACCTGGGAGAATGCCGGCAGCTCGCGGTAGACGATGGGTGAGGCCAGCCATTCGAAGACGGTGGGATTCGACCCGCGCATGAGGCGCAGGAGCTTGCCTAGGTCCCAGCCGTTGATATCGATGACGTCGTCGAGCCTCCACTCGATGACGTCGCGTCGCCTCTCGAGGCCAAGGTAGCAGGCGAGACCGCGCGTGTAGACGAAGCGCACGTCGCAGTCGCTATCCGGCGAGGCAAAGCCCCAGGCCTGGCTGCCCGACTCGCAGGCAAAGAGCACGCGTGTCCCCCTTGGCCTTCTCCAACTCGTCTAGCTCATGGTTTATGGTGGCGTGCATGTTGCTTCCTCCACTCGGATATCGCCGAATTCCGCCTGACGGCTAATAGGGGATCTTCATTGCTGGAGTAAGCTTAAAGGATGTTTCTGACAGTTAATGAGTCCGACCATTGCTACGAATAACGATTGCGAGTCCATATGAAGAGCTATAGCTTGGACAAGCTCGAGAAGAGAGCTCCAGGAAGTATGGCAGCACGAGGCACATGACTTTACCCCGTGGCTTGCCGAGGAGTCCAACCTCGAGATGCTTGGGGATGCCATAGGCATTGAGCTCGAGCTTATCGAGACGGAATCTTCCGTCGGCTCATTCAGCGTCGACATCTATGCCAGCGAGGTTGGCACGTCTCGCAAAGTCGTTATCGAAAATCAGCTCAAGGAGACCAACCACGATCACCTGGGCAAGGTCATTACCTATGCCGCTGGCAAGAATGCCGAGGTAGTGGTCTGGGTTGTTGCCCATGCGCGCGAAGAGCATCGCCAGGCCATCGAGTGGCTCAACGAGCACACCGATGACGACGTTGCCTTCTTCCTGGTTGAGATTGAGCTTTGGGCCATAGGCGACTCTCTGCCGGCGCCTCGCTTTAATGTGGTGGAGCGTCCCAACGAGTGGGCCAGAAGCGTGCGGCATAGCGAGGACTATTCTGATACCGAAAACCTGAGGCTGTCCTACTGGACAAGGTACCGGGAGATTACCGCCAACACCTCGGAATTTGCGCGAGTGTTCAAGCCTCGCAAGCCCTCTCGAGCCCGTTGGACCATTCTCGGCTGCGGGACGAGTGCCTATCATCTGGCGTTGATTGTAGACGTTCTCCATGACCGCACGGGCATTGAGTTCTACGCATCCGATAGCAAGGAGATTGGCGAGGCGGTTATCGCCGAGTCGTCTCGAATCGAGAGGGAGCTTGGTGTCGTTGCGGAGCCGTTTAGGGCCACCAAAGACTGCGGCGTTCGCTTCTACCATGCCGGTCGGCCACTCAAGGACAATGAGACGGCGTGGGACGGCTACATTCGCGAGCAGATGAATTGGGCTCTTGACCTGCGACGCATTCTCGATGAGATGGGTCTTTAGCCGGGGTTGTGCGGTTGGGATGCTACTTTGTTTTGTGTCCGGAAAGTCTCTTACACTCGAGCCACAGGGCGAGCAATACTGCCCGTCTGAGTTAGAAAGAGGCAATCATGAGGCATTGGGGACTTGTCACGCTTGTTCTCGGACTTCTGCTTTGGCCCATTCTCATTCCCGTCTATCTGCTGGGGATGCTCATCGGCGGCAAGTAGGGTTGTCTGCTTTCGCGGGCGTAATTCTGTCCGTTCTTCCTTAGAATGAGACATAGCAACGGGTGCTAGCCACCCGCAATTGGTTATCGCGCGCTGCCCGCGCGATCTGAGCCCTGGAGCGTTTTCGTGAAGCGAATTGCGAAAAACCTCCGGGGGGGGGGCTTTCGCTGACGCGAGTCTCCCTTCGGTAGAGCAGGAGCGCAACTCCCTCGATAGAGGGGGCTGCGCCTAATGGAGTTTCTCGACAACACGGGTAGAAATCGCCTGGGCGATGCCCTCTCAAGCGCCTTGGACGAGGGCTCAAAGCTGTCAATAATCAGCAGCTACTTCACGGTGTTTGCCTATGGCGAGCTCAAGGAAGAGCTGTCGAAGGTTGATGAGGTTCGCTTCCTCTTTAGCGAGCCCACCTTCATCAGGCGCATGGCGAATGCTAAGGAGCCACGAGAGTTTGCGCTCTCCCGGGTCTCTCGCGAGCGTTCCGTGGGCGGCCGCGGGCTTGAGTTGACGCTTCGCAACAACCTTAACCAGCGAGCGCTTGCACGCGAGTGCGCTGACTGGATTCGCGCCAAGGGCACGTTTAGGTCCGCGAAGACCAGCGGGGTGGTTCAACCCGGCGGAACCTATGTGGTCGAGAACCCGAACGGGAGCGACCATGCCTTCATGGGCGCAACTGCAGACTTTACGCTTGAGGGCCTCGGTTACGAGCGCCGTCCCAATACCGTTACGGGCGTGAGCCACTTCGAGGGCCGTACTGAGGCGCAGGGGCTCAAGGCTCTTTTTGAATCCGTCTGGAGCAACCCCGCAATGGTGGAGGAGGTCACCGAGCAAGTGGCCGTCCAGGTGAGCAGCCTCTACAGGGAGAACTCCCCGGAGTTCGTCTACTTCCTTACCCTCTACCACCTGTTCAGGGGTTACCTCGCGGATGAGGACAATGACCTGCGTCCCGGCATCAGGCTCGAGGACTCCGCCATCTGGAACAAGCTCTATGACTTCCAGAAGGACGCCGTCGTTGGCGCCATTCGCAAGCTCGAGAAGTACAAGGGCTGCATCATCGCCGACAGCGTTGGCCTGGGCAAGACCTTTGAGGCCCTTGCCGTTATCAAGTACTACCAAGAGCGTAACGACCGCGTGCTCGTCCTTTGCCCCAAGCGCCTGCGCGACAACTGGACGCTTTGGACGCAGGACAACGATGACAGGAATCCGCTTGCGGATGACCGCTTCAACTATAGGGTGCTCAACCACACCGATCTTTCGCGCTATCACGGCAAGAGCGGTGACATCGACCTTGAGCATCACAAGTGGTGGAACTATGACCTGCTCGTCATCGACGAGAGCCATAACTTCCGCAACAAGAGTACCGACTCCGAGAAAAAGGACCGCTATACGCGCCTTATCGAGGACGTCATCAAGAGCGGCGCCCGCACCAGGGTGCTCATGCTCTCTGCCACTCCGGTGAACAACCGCCTACTCGACCTGCGCAACCAGATTGAGCTCATCACGGAGGGCAATGACGCGTACCTCGAGGAGAGCGACGGCATACCTTCGATTACGCAGGTGACGCGCGTGGCGCAGCAGCGCTTCAACGAGTGGAGCAAGCTCGATGACGACCAGCGCACAACCGAGAGCTTTGCGAATGCCGTAAACGCCGACTACTTCAAGTTGCTCGACATCTTTACCATAGCCCGCAGCCGCAAGCACATCACCAAGTATTACGGGGCGCAGAGCGGAACGTTTCCCACGCGCAGAGCGCCACTCTCGTTCACCACGGCCATCGACTCCAAGGGCGAGCTTCCCTCAATCGGCGAGCTCAACGATATGATCTCGCAGCTCACCTTTGCCCAGTACCAGCTGCTTCACTACGTCTATACGCAAAAACGCCCCAAGTACGAGGCGCGGTATGGCGATTCTTGGGGCAAGGACTTCGAGAGCCAGATACATCGCACCACGTCTGTGGTCAATCTCATGCGCGTCAACCTGCTCAAGCGCATGGAGTCCTCGGTCTATAGCTTCCGAACAACGTTGCGGACCATTCTCGACGGAACCGAGGAGACGCTGAATAGGCTGCGAGCCGGCGAGGCGAGCGCCACCTATGAGGCGGACGGCATGGTCGACGGCCTCGAAGATGATGACGCCGAGGAGTTTGAGGCTGGTGGCAAGGTGCGCGTTGACCTGCGCGACACTGACCCGCTTATGCTTGGGCAGGACCTCGAGTTCGACATCGCTCTGCTTAAGAGGTTGCTTGCCTATGCCGATGCGGTAACGACAGAGCGTGACGCCAAGCTTACAAAGCTGCGTGAGTTCATCATCGATAAGGCGCGCAACCCCTATAACGAGGGCAACCGCAAGATCCTCGTGTTCAGTGCGTTTACCTCGACGGTTGACTATCTCTTCAATCAACTCGCCCCCGTCCTCAAGGATGAGCTGGGGCTCGAGTGCGCCGAGGTGGCGGGGACCGTCAACCGCACCTTCTCGCTCAGGCTCCCGCGCACGGACTTCGAGAACATCCTTGCCCACTTCTCCCCAGTGTCCAAGGAGCTGCCCGAGGCCCTTCGTGCCCAGGGTGAGATTGACATCGTATTTGCGACGGACTGTATCTCCGAGGGCCAAAACCTCCAGGATTGCGACTGCCTCGTCAACTACGACATCCACTGGAACCCCGTGCGCATCATCCAGCGCTTTGGACGTATCGACCGCCTGGGGTCGAGGAACAAAGAGATCCAGCTTGTCGACTTCTGGCCCGATATCGAGCTTGACGAGTACATCCAGCTCGAGAATCGCGTCAAGGGCCGCATGGTCCTGCTCGACACGAGTGCCACGGGCGAGGAGAACGTGCTCGAGGCCAAGGCGACGAGCGAGATGAACGACCTCAAATATCGCCGGCAACAGCTCAAGCAGCTTAGGACCGAGGTCCTCGACCTCGAGGACATCTCCGGTGGCATCTCCATCACGGACCTCGCCTTCGACGACTTTCGCGTGGAGCTTCAGCGCTATAGCGGTGAGTACCCTGGCGTGCCCGAGGCGGCTCCGATGGGGCTCCATGCCGTCGCGGCCATTCCGGACGAGCTGCGCGGCGAGCTGGCTCCGGGTGTTGTCTTCTGCCTCGAGCAGACCGATTACAGCCGCGACCCAAAGGACACGAACCCCACGTATCCCTACTACGTGGTGTATGTGTCGCGCGATGGTAAGGTGCAGACCAGACACACGCAGCCCAAACAGGCGCTCGACATCATGCGAGCCGCTTGCTCTGGCAAGGCGGAGCCCCTGGCCGAGCTGTGCCGCGCCTTCAATCGCGAGACGCGCGACGGCGAGCGTATGGGCGCCTACAGCGACCTGCTCGACAAGGTGGTTGCGGCCATTGGTGGCGTGCAGCAGGACAAGGGCATCGAGAGTCTCTTTAGCCTGGGCGAGGTTGGCGGCGGCACGAGCCTGGGCTTTGACGACTATGCGCTCGTGAGCTTTGTGGTGCTGCGATGAGCGGGGTCAACTGGAAGAGCGTCTTCTGCCTGCCGAGCGATGCGCTGGCGGGGGAGCGCCGCATTCCCAAGGTGGTCATGGTGCGCCAGGCGTCTCTTACCAAGACCGAGCAGAAGGTGCTCGACAAGGTGGCTGCCATCAGGCACTTTGCAACGGTGCAGAAGTCGACGACGCGCATTCTGCCCACCGTGGATGCCGAGAGAGACATCCAGAGCATTGTCTTCCTCGTGTGCGAGATGGCTGGTTCATCTGCCTATGCCGAGGTGGCCGGACTCATCCACAAGTGTTTCCCCAATCCCACCGTCTTGCTGCTCGAAGGGGAGGGTGAGGTCTGCGTCTCGGTCTCCATCACGCGCAAGAGCTTGGCCGAGAGGGGTGCCGTTGTCGTTGACGAGGTTCAGGCATCAGGAGCATTTGAGTTCGACGGATCTCTGGTTGAGTCCTTTCTTGCCTCGCTCGCGTTCGATGGGCTTCCCCAGAGCGACCTGTTCGCCTATGTGGGTGCGCTTGCTTGGAACGTTCGGGTGTTCCGAGCAGCGGAGTCACTCGGGTTTTATCCGCAGTGCAACGAGGCAGATCGCAACCTGCTGGAGAGCCTGTTGACGAATTGGGATGAGCTCGAGAAACAAGCCTCTGAACTGCGAAAACGGTGGAGAAATCCTGGCCTGAGCCTCAATGAATCGGCAGGGCTGCGGATTGAGCTCAAACGATGCGAGAAGGAATTGGCCCAGGTGGGCAGCGAGATACGGGAGATCTGCTATGAGTGAGATTGGGAAGATGGACCTGACGTCCGAGAACGTCGTTGATGATAGGTTGGCCAAGCTCAAGGAGCTGATGCCCGAGGTCTTCTCAGAGAGCGGCATAGACTTCGACAAGCTGAGGCTGGAACTTGGCGACGAGGTCGACGAGGGCCAGGAGCGCTATGCCTTTACCTGGCCGGGCAAGATGGATGCCATTCGCCAGTCGCAGACCGTGAGCGAGGCAACGCTTCGTCCCTGCGTGGAGAAGAGCCGTGGTCGCGATGGCGAGGACGGCAGCTTTGACTCTGACAACATATACATCGAGGGCGACAACCTCGAGGTTCTGAAGCTTTTGCAGCGTGGCTACCACGGCAAGGTGAAGATGATCTACATCGACCCGCCGTACAACACGGGCCATGACTTCGTGTACAAGGACAAGTTTGGCGACACGATCGAGAACTACAAGGAGCAGGCCGGCCTTGCGGGACAGTCAAACGCCGAGACGAGTGGCCGCTTCCACAGCGACTGGTGCTCGATGATGTACCCCCGTCTGAGGCTGGCCAGGGAGTTGCTGAGTGACGACGGGGTCATCTTCATCAGCATCGATGACAACGAGTTAAATAACGCAAAGAAAATATCTGACGAGATCTTTGGCGAGGACAACTTCGCGGCGCAGTTCATGTGGACGAAAACTATGACACCACCTGCGCTTGCATACAAATGTCGAAAGACTGTCGAGTATGTTCTTTGCTATGAAAAAGTTGCTAATAAATCAAAGTTTTTCGGGAGCTGGCTGGAGAACGGAGATGCACCTCTATTAAATACTGGCAATCCGGTAAAGGAGCTAAAGTTTCCAGCCGGAACTATTCGTATTGGCTTTCTAAATCGCGGTTCCATCCCTTCGGGCCATTATGAAGGTGCCGATATACTTGAGACAATCTATGTAGAGAATGGCGTCAACTCGAACGAAGCCGTGCTTAAGGGCTCATTTAAATGGAGTCAAGACACCCTTGAAGAAGAGGTGTCCCTCGGCACTTATTTCCTAATCAAAACAAACAAAATGTCAGTTAGATTCCAGAGAGCTGACGGCGAGCGATACAAGACGCCCACAAACTATCTGCCGATTAAGCTTGATAATTCAAATGGGGTTGGAACCAACGAGAGCGCTAGTTCTGATTTGGACAGATTGGGTATGAGCTCTCTCTTTGATTACACGAAGCCAAAGAGCTTGATAACCACATTGGTCAAAATGCGCTGCTTTCTTTCCGGGGATGATGTCGTCTGTGATTTCTTTTCTGGCTCCTCGACGACAGCCGTTGCCATAATGGAATTGAATGAAGAAGACGGCGGGTCCCGCAAGAGCATTTCCATTCAGCTTGCGGAGGAGATTAAGCCGTCTTCGTCCGACGACGCAAAAAAGCGAGAGCTAACCAACAGGCGGATTTCATTTTTGGATTCACTCGATAGACCTCACCTCCTCACCGAAATCGGCGAAGAGCGCATCCGTCGCGCTGGCGACAAGATCAAGGCAGAGGTCGAAGAGGCAAACAAGAAGCTCCCCGACATCGGTTTCCGCGTCTTCACTCTCGACAACTCGGGCATTGAGAAGCCCGAGCCTGGCAAGCTCGTGCTCGACGTGGTCAAGCCCGACCGCTCCGATATGGACATCGTCTTTGAGATGATGCTCAAGTGGGGCCTCGAGCTCACCCTTCCCGTTGAGCAGGAGGAGGCCGCTGACTACCCCATCTACTCCGTTGCCTGCGGGGAGCTCGTCTGCTGCTTTGCCCCTGGCCTCACCATCGAGGCGCTCGAGGCCATCGCGGATATCGAACCTCGCCGCGTCCTCATGCGCGACTCCATTCTTACCGACTCGCTCAAGCTCAACGCTGCCCAGGTCTTCAAGCGCGTGGCCGAGAAGACGGGCCGCGAGGTTGAGCTGAGGACGGTGTAACCATGGCTTTGGAACTCAAGTACTCCTCAGACCAGCAGCATCAGGTCGAGGCCGTGGAAAGCGTCTGCGATCTCTTCCAAGGCCAGGAGTTTATGGACGCCAAGTTCACTGCGGCAAGGGGCCGGGAGGGCTCGCTCTTTGCAGCCGAGGGCCTCCAGATTGGCTATGCCAATGGCCTGCGCCTCTCTGCCACCCAGTTGGAGCAGAACCTCCATGCCGTTCAGGAGGAGGAGAGCCTGCCGCCCACCAGCGCGACAACCAAGGGGCGCCTGCGCGACTTTACGGTTGAGATGGAAACCGGTACGGGCAAGACCTACGTCTACATTCGCACCATCTACGAGCTCAACCGCCGCTATGGTCTCACCAAGTTCATCATCGTTGTGCCGTCGGTGGCCATTCGCGAGGGCGTCAAGAAGAGCTTCGAGAGCATGAAGAGCCACTTTGACGTGCTCTATGACAAGACGCCGCTTGAGTACTTCGTCTACGACTCTAAGGACATGAGCTCGGTGGGAACGTTTGCCACGTCCTCGTCCATTCAGGTCATGATCATCAACATCGCCGCGTTCATCCGTGGCTATCAGGACGATGGGGCGGCGGAAGAAGGAAACCTATTCCACCGTGCCAGCGAGCGCCTGGTTGGTGGCCACAGCCCTCGCGAGCTCGTGTCTTCCTGCAATCCCATCGTCATCATCGACGAGCCGCAGGACGTCGACAACACCCAAAAGGCCAAGGGGGCCATTAACAGCCTGAACCCTCTCTTTGTGCTGCGCTACTCTGCCACGCACAAGGAGAAGTACAACAAGGTGTATCAGCTTGGTCCCGTCGACGCCTTCCAGATGGGCCTGGTCAAGGGCATCTGTGTGGACTCGGTGCGCTCCGAGGAAGACCTCAACGGATCCTACGTGAGTCTGGAGTCTGTGAAGGCGAGCCCCTTCTCGGCTAAGGTTTCGATTGACGTGCGTCAGAAGGACGGTAGCCAAAAGCGCAAGAAGGTCACGGTCAAGACGGGCGACGACCTCTACGCCAAGAGCGGCGAGAACTCTGACTATGAGTCTGGCTGGGTGGTCAACAACATCTCTGCCGCCCCAGGCAGCGAGTGGGTTGAGTTTCAGAACGGTACCACGCTCGAGCTTGGCCAAGCTGTGGGTGACATCGCGGAGGAGGTGGTCAAGCGGGCTCAGATTCGCAAGACCATCGAGGACCATCTGCAGAAGCAGCTTGAGCTCTATCCTCTGGGCATCAAGGTTTTGTCGCTCTTCTTCATC
The DNA here is from genome assembly GCF_958346945.1 of uncultured Parolsenella sp. Classification (NCBI taxonomy): domain Bacteria; kingdom Bacillati; phylum Actinomycetota; class Coriobacteriia; order Coriobacteriales; family Atopobiaceae; genus Parolsenella; species uncultured Parolsenella sp. Next base: position 240,277 of record NZ_CATVTL010000002.1, on the reverse strand, counting down.
GACAAGGTGGAGAAGTACCGCCTCTATGATCCGGTTCGCAATGGCGAGTACGCCCAAATGTTCGAGGAGGAGTATGCGGATGCCGTGAGCTCCGCCAAGTGGCGCAGCCGCTATGAGAAGGCGGGTGTGCCACTCGACGTCGGTGCGGCCGCCGTTCACTCGGGATACTTTTCTCAGGATGGCAAGGGGCGCATCAAGAACACGAGCAAGAAGGCGGAGTCCAGCGCCGACATCTCGACGTTCGAGACCATCATGAGGGAGAAGGAGACGCTGCTGTCGTTTCCGTCGGACAAGGACGGCGACGAGGAGCATGCAAAGAAGCGCATCCAGTTCATCTGGAGCCATTCTGCGCTCAGGGAGGGCTGGGACAATCCCAACGTCTTTCAGATCTGCACGCTGGTCGAGACCAAGGACACCATGACCAAGCGTCAGAAGATTGGCCGTGGCCTGCGCCTTTGTGTTGACCAGAACGGCGAGCGCTGCTTTGATCGTGACGTGAACGTGCTTACCGTCATCGCCAACGAGAGCTACGAGGCGTTCGCCAAGGGCCTTCAGGGCGAGCTCGAGAAGGATGGCATTCACTTTGGCGTACTGGCGCCCGAGTCCTTCTCGCGCATTGCCCTCGAGTACGAGGGCGGCCACGAAGAACGACTGGGGTATGAGAGGTCTGCCCAGGTGTACGAGGTTCTTAGGGCAAAGGGGCTCGTGGATGACAAGGGCAGCGTGACGCGCGAGCTCAAGGAGGCTGCCGAGCGCGGCGACGTTCCGCTGCCCGACGGCGTGGAGGCGGCGCAGAACGCGGTGTGCTCCGTCATCCTGCACAAGGCCCAGAAGCTGCAGATCAAGGACAAGGCGAAGGAGGTCACGGTCGAGCTCTCAAAGGACGTCTCGACCGACCCCGCGTTTCAGGAGCTGTGGGACCGCATTCGCAGGCGCACGCGCTTTGAGGTCGACGTGGACTCCGAGCGACTCATTGCGTCTGCCTGCGAGAAGATTGGGGACATGCCAGAGGTTAGGACTCCGGAGGTGTTCTCGACCATGGCGGGCGTCTCGATTGATGATGCTGGCGTCGAAGCCGAGGCCGACTCGCGCTCCCTGGTACGCGTGGCGGGGGCCAGGGCCTACGATCTGCCCGATCCCATTGCCGAGCTGCAGGATACTGTGGGCCTTACCCGCGCAACGATTAAGGCCATTCTTGAGCGCTGCGGGCGCTTTGATGAGTTTGCCCGCAACCCCGCGGTGTTCCTTTCTCAGGTGGCAACGAAGGTCAGCGTTGCCAAGGCCGAAGCCGTTGCTGCTGGTATCAAGTACACCAAGCTGCCGGATTCCGAGTGGTACAGCATGGAGGACCTTAAGCCTCATGAGGTTAAGGCCTACCTCGACCAAAACGCCTGGGAGCCAAAGCACGGCAAGAGCCTCTACAACTACGTGGTCTACGACTCCTCTTCCGTTGAGAAACCGTTTGCTGTTGAGCTCGACCTATCCGACGAGGTGAAGGTGTTCGCAAAGCTGCCGAGTAACTTCAAGATTGATACGCCGCTGGGATCGTATAACCCAGACTGGGCGTACGTCCGTGAGGTTGAAGGCGAGCATCGCGTCTACTTTGTGACCGAAACCAAGGGCGGTGGCAACAACAACATCCAGAAGCGTCCCAGGGAGGACGGGAAGATCCAATGCGCCAAGAAGCACTTCGAGGCGCTGGACCTTGGTGATGACTTTGTCTACGACGTGAAGACAACGTACGTGTGATCTCGAAGCCTAGGGTGTTAAACAACAAAGCCCGGTGGCATTCCGTTTGCTACCGGTCCTTGCTGCATTTATCATGTGCGCTGTTCAACGCCCGGCGATTATTCTCGCGCCCACGTGTGGTTGTTGGCGAAATCTATCAGCATGCCGCTGGGCGTTATTGGGTTTCTTCTTATCCCAACCCAAGCACCTCTTGAGCCTTCAACTTTGCCGAGAGAAACCTGAGCTGGTTTGCCGTTGCAGCCCTCTTGTCCGCCACGGACTCCACGCCTAGACGCTTTCGGACTTCCGCTGCGCCGGGCTGCTCGGCAAGCGTTCCGTTAATAAGTTTGCTTAGCAGGCTGGCCGTAGCCCTTGCGTCGGAGAGCGCGTGATGATCGTGTCCGTTGGGGTCATGGTAGCCAAACCAGTCCGCAGCATCCCCAAGCGAGACGGCCTCTCTGTCGAGACCCATGAGCGGTGGAAAGAGGGGCTGGATGTCGAGCCAATCCTTTGGAAGCCTGTTCGTTGGGATGCGCTTGACGAGGCATTCCTTGGTCAGCTGCCGCTTATCCGTTCTGCTCCACGTGATCATGCGAGCCGGAAGATTGCCAATCCACTCCGCCAACTGAAATACGACCACGCTGAGCTCGTCGGCGTTATAGACGTCGTAGCTGGTGATGCACGTGAGGTCCTTGACAAACCAGTTGACGCCGTCCGCGTACTGGGGTGCCACGAGGTGTGAAAACTCGCCGCAGTATTCGCCTTGGGCATCCAATTTGACGGCGCCCATCTCGATGATTTCGTTCTTGAGTTCATCGACCCTATGCTCAGTGGACACGGGGGGTGAACTCGAGGTCGATGACGATGTTTCTTGCGCGCCAATTGCCGTTGGGGATGCCGTCCATCGCGACTCGCTTCTGATATTGAGGCCTGTAAGTCAACTCATTTTACTAGCGCTCTCGGACATTAAAGGCTGTCTCTGGTAACCGCTAGGACGAGTCTGATTCCCGCGTTGAGCTGCTTACTTAATAGCGCGGTGAGCATTCTTGAGGTGTCGACGGCGCCAACGTCAAGGTCGTCACCAACGACGATTTCGTGGCTCATTCGGTCAAATTCATGGAAGAATATGATGACGCCTTTAGGGCACTGGCGAACATCGATTGATTGGATCTGTCATGAGCGTGCTGTTTATCGAATATCCCAAGTGCTCCACCTGCAAGAAGGCCAAGAAGTGGCTTGACGATCACGACGTTGACTACATCGACCGCGACATCGTGCTCGACAACCCCACGGCTGGCGAGCTCGCCAGCTTCCATGCTCGTTCGGGCCTGCCCGTGCGCCGCTTTTTCAACTCATCTGGCATGAAGTATCGCGAGCTTGGCCTTAAGGCTCGCCTCGACGCCGGCATATCCGACGCTGAGTGCTTCGACCTGCTTGCCACCGATGGCATGCTGGTGAAGCGTCCGCTGCTTGTGGGCGATGACTTTGCCATCCCCGGGTTTAATGAGGCCGCCTGGACCAAGGCGCTGCTGGGGGAGTAGGCTCGCCCGCGCGTTGGGACGCTCGTTAGATGCTTTGCTTTGTGAGGGCGTCGGGATTATCCCGGCGCCCTCTCTTTGTCTTGAATGTGACGGTGTCGCTGGGCGTGACCGTCAGGCCGGGCGCATCGCTACTGGGGTACGGTCGCCTGGCCGGACGCGCCGCTGCTTGAACAAATCCCAGATACTGAACGTGGCCTTGCCGCGCGTTCTTGTCGCAATCGACTTCTTGATGCGGGGCTTGCGCATGCCAAACTTCATTGGCGTCTCCTTTGGGCTGACTGCTTCTGTCAATGTAAGCGGTTTCTGGTGCAGCGGCCTGCTGTTTAGGGGATAGATTTGAGCTTGGAAGCGTCCCCATGAGGCCTCTTGATGTCCGTTGAATTGCAGTTCTGGTGTCTGCTTGGACGATTTGTGGTCCGGCTGAGCCAGATTCCCTATCCGTTATTTTGATCAGCTACACCGGAAACCGGTTTCACTGACATTTTTGGAAGGACAAACTTTCTGGGCGCGCCAAATGGCGGCGTGTACGTGTCCTCCAAGCTCCCGACCGTTGCCATTCTGTCAGTGAAACCGGTTACATGTGCGGTACGTCGATATTTAGGGATAGGAAAGTGAGCTATTTGGGTGCACGCTTGACCCCTTGAGCGTTGCGCGGCAACGCAAGTCGGTCGCCGTGAGCTCCTGAGTCTATCCTTTAATTTGCGCCATCGCACGTGTAACCGGTTTCACTGACATTTTTGGAAGTGCGAAGTTTCTTGCTAGCAAGAGAGCGCGTTTTTGCAGCCAGCGAGGATGCGAGGAACGTACTCTGAGCTATCCGTTAAATCAAAATGGAGCCCGTTGTTGGTGCCTGTCGGAACTAAAGCGCCCTAAATGGCCAATCCGGGGTATCCTTTGATTTCTCGATTGGCTGCACTGAGCCAATTTCATGCCAGACGGGCGCAACAAGACTGCCTGTCTGTCCACTAATTAGCGCTCCGCTACGATATTTCCCCCCGCGCTTTTCTACGATGGGGCAACCGTAACCCCTCGGGAAGGAAGAAACATGGCGGATAACAACGCACCTCAGAAGCCCAAGTCGGCAGCCGCAATCGTGGGCCTCGTTCTGGGCATCATTGCCCTGGTGACTTCGTTCTTGCCCTTCATCAACAACCTCTCGTTCGTCCTTGCCGCCATTGGCCTGGTGTTTGCCATCGTGGGACTCGCCGGCGCGCTTCGCGGCAAGAAGGTCGGTAAGGGCATGGCCATTGCGTCGGTGGTCGTGAATGTGCTCGCCGTCGTTATCGTGCTGAGCACCCAGAGCATGTACGCTGCTGCAATCGATGATGCCACCGCCTCTCTGACCTCGAACGATGCCGCCGCAACTCTCGATGCGACCGCTGCTGCTGACAAGTACTCCATCACCGACGAGGCCATGGACGGCGATGCCTACTCGACCAAGATATCGGGCATCCTTACCAACAACACGAACGACCAGCTCAGCTACGTTCAGGTGAGCTACAACCTCTTTGACGCCGACGGCAACCAGATTGGCACCGCGCTCGCCAACACCAACAACCTCGCTGCCGATGGAACGTGGAAATTCGAGGCCACGGGAATGACGGCCGTCGACAAGGTCGCAAACTATAAGCTGGGTGACGTTTCTGGTTTCTAGGCTCTAGGCATTTGGTGGGAGAGGGCATCATGGCGGAACCGTTGACGGAGGAACTGCTCGACGAGCTGCTCGAGGCGCCAAGCATCGATGGCTTCCTCGGGGCGCACGCGCTCGACGCGCCAAACCTGTCGGACTACCTCAACATGTTGCTGGTCAAGAAGCACCTGGCCCGAGCCGAGGTCGTCCACATGGCCAGCCTCAACGAGACCTTTGGCTACCAGATCTTCACGGGCGCGCGCAACCCCAGCCGCGATAAGGTGCTGCAGATTGCCTTCTCCATGGCTCTCACGCTGCGCGAGACCAACCGTGCCCTCGAGGCCGCGGGCGTGAGCTCGCTCTACAGCAAGGATCGCCGCGACGCCATCATCATCTTCTGCCTTGACTGCGGCTGCTCGCTGCAGAAGGTCAACGAGGAACTCTATCGCTTTGGCGAGCGTACCATCTGCTAGCTGCGCTTTATTGCACTTTGACCATACCTTGCACTAACCTCGGGATCGGATGCCGAACGCATCTGGTCCCTTGCTATGATGGAGCCATGCAAACATCCAAGACAGACAGCCTCCATGACGAGCTCGCGACCGCATTGGGCGAGCCGGCGGATACCTACCGCGTCGAGTGCGTGCTCAAGAGCGCGCCCGGCGAGCTCACGCAGCTCGTCTGGCTGCGCACGGCGACCGGCGGCGAGCTGGGCCCCTACGTGCGCAAGATCATCGATGCCGCGGCGGGCATTGGCGGCGTCTACGAGCAGCTCTACGAGCGCCAGCAGCTCGGAGCTCGCTATCGCCAGCTGCCGCGCATCGTGAGCTGCGAGCGTTGTGGCGGCAAGCTCGTCGTGGTCATGGAACGCATCCCGGGGCACACCCTGCGCGAGACGGTCGAGGCCATACCGCCGGAGGGCCGCCTGGCGTTTACGCGGCGCATCGTGCCGCAGCTCTGCGCGGCTGCGGACGAGCTTCACACCGCCTTTGAGCTGCCGGTAATTCACCGTGATCTCACGCCGTCAAACTTCATCTGTCCCAGCGACGCCCATGCGCTGCCTGTGCTCATCGACCTGGGCATCGCCCGCGCCTGGCACGAGGGCGCCGAGACGGACACGACGCATCTGGGCACGCGCGCCTATGCACCGCCCGAGCAGTACGGCTTTGGCCAGACCGACGTGCGCACCGATGTCTACGCCCTTGGCATGCTCGCGTTCTTCTGCCTGACCGGGCGCGACCCCGAGCCGCTCGACCGTGAGCGCGGCTTTGCCGACCCGTCTGTTCCCGATGGCTGGCGCGGCGTCATCGCGCGCGCCTGTGCGCTCGACCCGGCGGCTCGCCATGCGTCCGCGGCCGAGCTGGCGGCCGCCTTTGCGGCACTGGGCGAGGGGAGCGCGGCACAAACCACCTCCCAACCCGTTGATGCGCGCGAGAGAATCGGCGGCCTGCGCCGCGCCGCGGCCCCCGCACGCTGCGTCGCCATTGCCGTGCTTGCCGCTGCTATCATTGCCGCGAGTGTCTATAACGCGGTGACTCCCGAGCAGTGGAACCAGCCCACGATGCTGCAAAACATCTATGACTACCTCGTGTTTGTTCCCGTGCTCGTGCTGGGTGCGGCCTATGGGTTGATGGATAGGCGCTACCTTCGCGAGCGCGTCGCCTGGTTTGGCCGCATTCCCGCCGGGCGAGCCCGCCTCGTCGTGCTCGTAGCCTGCGCGGTTAGCATCGTGATCTTCTTTGCCCTAGTTGCCCTGCAGGTTTAGGCTCTCGCCCGTGCCGTGCCGTGCCGTGCCGTGCCGTGCCGTACCGTGCCGTGCCGTGCCGTGCCGAGCCGAGCCGTGTTGAGCCGAGCCGAGCCACGTTGATCTGGACCATGCCTTCGCCCAGGCCCTGCGCGGCTACGCCCGCGCTTGCTCCCGTCCGCGGCTGCCCCTTTCCCTCCCGTGTGTGCGCCCTGTGAAATGTTGACAGCTTAACAACCTTCCCTAGAATGGACTGCGATCGAGTTGTTAATCAGTCAACAAGCGAGGCGCAAGCGACCTGCTCGGCGGAACGGACAGCACCCGGATGCCGGGCGCGCCTCGCCACGACCACGGGAGCACCCATGGCAGATGCCCAGCACAACCCCACCGACGGCGAGCGCTTCGAGGAGTTCGTTGGCCTCGTCTCGTCCCTCGAGAAGGAGATCACGCGCATCCGCGCCGCCGAGTGCGAGCGCCTGGGCGTTCGTGGGGGTGACCTCATGTGCCTCTACTGCCTGGGTCAGGCGCAGGGCGGCATGACGGCGGCCGAGCTGTCGCGCCGCGCCGGTGTCACGCGCGCAGCCGTCTCGCGTTCGTTGGCGCAGCTCGAGCAGGGCGGCCTCGTTGCCGTGGCCTCCGCGCCAGGCGACGCCCGCCTCTACCGCGCGCCCGTGAGCCTCACGTCCGCCGGCCGCAAGACCATGGCCGAGGTCGACGAGGCCGTCTCGCGCGTCATGGCCCGGGTCGACTCTGCGCTCGATGACGACCAGCGCACGCGCCTCTACGCCTCGCTCGCGAGCGTGCTCGACTGCCTGCGCGCTATCGGTCGCTAGGATACGGCGCTCGCAGCCGTCAGCTCATCTAATAAACCGCAGCTTATCCCATGCGTCACATATCGTGGCGCAACCCTGTTCGCTATCGAAAGGACCAATCATGCCCGTACGCATCATCACCGACTCCGCCTCGGACCTCACCCAGGAAGACATCGCGGCCCTAGGCAACCCGCGCCTTACGGTGCTGCCGCTCTCGGTCACCTTCGGCGAAACCACCTACCTCGACGGCGTCAACCTCAACCACCGCCGCTTCTACGAGCTGCTCGTCGAGGGCGACGACCTGCCCATGACGGGACAGGTCAACCCCTATGCCTTCGAGGAGGCCATCTCCGAGGCGCGCAACGCCGGCGAGGAGGTCGTGGTCATCACGCTGTCGTCCAAGCTGTCGGGCACGAACGGCAGCGCGCTCACGGCGGCCGGCAATTTCGACGAGGGCGTCTACGTCGTGGACAGCAAGAGCGTCACGGTGGGCGAGCGCATCCTCGTGGACTACGCGCTGCGCCTCGTGGGCGAGGGCCTCGGTGCCGCCGACATCGCGTGCGCGCTCGAGCAGGCCCGCGAGGACATCCATGTGGTGGGCCTTCTCGACACGCTCGAGTTCCTCCGCCGTGGCGGGCGCATCCCGGCATCTGCCGCCGCGCTCGGCAAGCTGCTCTCCATCAAGCCCGTCATCACGATCACCGACGGCGTCGTGGAGCTTCTTGGCAAGGCCCGCGGCTCCAAGAACGGACGCAACCTGCTCACGCAGCAGGTCGAGGCCGCTGGCGGCATCGACTTCTCCATGCCCATCGAGCTCGCCTACGCGGGCCTCGATGACGCGCTGCTGCGCAAGTACGTCGAGGACAGCCGCCACATCTGGGAGGGTCACGTGGAGCTTGACAACCTGCCCGTCCACACCGTGGGAGCCACGATCGGCACGCACGTGGGCCCCGGCGCCATCGCCCTGGCCTTCTTCAAGCGGTAGAGGACCAAAGGGGACGGGTTCGTTTGGTCCGCCTGCTCGTTGTCGGGACCAAAGGGGACGGGTTCGTTTGGTCCGCCTGCTCGTTGCCGGGGTGCCAAACTAACCCGTCCCCAATGGTCCCCAATGGTCCGCATGGGGCGTATAGTCTCCTCACGAGCAAAATCGCGAGAGGAGACGCGCATGTCCTTTAGGGAAGTCGATCTCAAGAGCCTCGAGTTCAGCCCGTTTGCGAAGATCGGCGACGAGTGGGCGCTGCTTACCGCCGGTACCACGAGCGGCTACAACACCATGACGGTGAGCTGGGGCGGCATGGGCGTGCTGTGGGGCAAGGACGTCGTGACCGTCTACGTGCGCCCGCAGCGCTACACCAAGGAGTTCGTCGACGCCAACGACCGCTTCACGCTCTCGTTCTATGCGCCCAAGCACAAGGAGGCGCTGAGCTACCTGGGCACGCACAGCGGCCGCGACTCGTACAAGGCCACCCACGTGGGCTTCACGCCGGCCTACCTCGACGGTTCGGTGGCCTTCGAGCAGGCGAGTCTCGTGCTCGTGTGCCGCAAGCTCTATGCGGACGACATCAAGCCCGAGAACTTCCTTGACGCCTCCATCGACGGCCGCTGCTACCCCGAGAAGGACTACCACACCATGTACATCGCCGAGGTGGAGCACGCGCTCGTCTCCGAGTAACATGGGTCGGCCGCGCGTCTTGCGCCGGCTGTCACCGTCCCTTCGATCCTGCCAAGGAGTCCCATGGCAACGCTTATCCTCGCCCTCTTCTTCCTGTTCCTCCTGTCGCTGTGCATCTCGCTTCTCATCAGCGTCATCGGCATGGCGTTTGGCCTCGTTGGCCTTGCGTTCAGGCTGCTGCCCGCCGTAGCCGTCATTCTCGTGGGGCTCTTCTTTGCGCAGGGCGGCCACGTGCGCCGCGGCGAGAATGGCAACGTGACGCTCGAGCTGCCCAGCAGCTGGCGTCGCAACAAGTAGGGGCGCGTCATGCTGGACGCAATCGCGGTGTTCGTCGGCGGTGGCCTTGGCTCGCTCGGGCGCTGGGCGCTCACGTTCGTCCCGTGGAAGACGGTGGGCGAGGCGGGCTTTCCGCTCGCCACGCTCGTGACCAACGTCGCGGGCGCCTTTCTCATCGGCATCGTCGTGGCGGCCGCGCCTGCCGCCGGGCTCTCGCCGCGTACCACGCTGCTGCTCAAGACCGGCGTCTGCGGAGGCTTCACGACGTTCTCGACGTTCGCGCTCGAGACGGGCGACCTTCTCGAGCGTGGCGCCATCGGCGCCGCTGCGGCCTACCTGCTGTTGAGCTTCTCGCTCGGCGTCGCCGCATGCCTTGCCGCCCAGGCGCTCGTTGCCGGTGCCTCCGCTCGCTAAGGCGCGCGCCGTGTGGCGTCCTTGCGTGATGCCGCGTTAACTCCCGCCGTGCGGGGTACACTTGCCCGTGGCTAACTTTCACGAATCGAGAAGGAGCTCCACATGGCAGACAAGCCCAAGCAGACAAAGATCGTCCTGCTCACCGGCTACCTCGGCGCGGGCAAGACCACGCTGCTCAACCACATCCTGTCCAACGACCGCGGCGTGCGCGCGGCCGTGCTCGTCAACGACATCGGCGAGATCAACGTCGACGCGAGCCTCATCGCCAAGGACGGCCTGTCGCAGGTCGACGGCGAGCTCATCCCCATGACGAACGGTTGCCTGTGCTGCACGCTGTCCGACGACCTCGCCCGCCAGCTCGCCCAGATCGCCGACTCCGGTGACTTCGACTACATCATCATCGAGGCCTCCGGCATCTGCGAGCCCATCCCCATCGCCTACACGATCTCGCAGTTCTGCGACGAGTCCAAGTACGGAAGCGCCGCCCCGCTCGACCTCGACAACATCGTGGCCGTGGTGGACTGCGCGCGCATGTGGGACGAGTTCCACGGCGGCCGCGACCTGCTTGCCGATAACATCGACGAGGACGACATCGAGGCGCTGCTCATCCAGCAGCTCGAGTTCTGCACCACCGTCGTGCTCAACAAGTGCGATACGGTCACGCGCGAGCAGATCGACGAGCTCAAGGGCATCGTCCGCAGCCTGCAGAAGGAGGCCGTGATCGTGGAGGCCGAGCAGGGCAACGTCGACCTCGACCAGATCCTGGACACCAACCGCTTCGACTTCAACCAGGCCTACGGCTCTGCCGCCTGGCTCGACGCCATGGAGCACCCCGAGGAGCACGATGACCCCGAGGTTCTCGAGTATGGCATCGAGACGTTCGTCTATGACCGCCGCCGCCCGTTCGACATCGACAGGTTCGCCGACTACGTGCGCACCTGGCCCAAGGAGATCATCCGCGCCAAGGGCCAGCTGTGGAGCGCCCAGGACCCCGACATGTGCTACATGTTCGAGCAGGCCGGCCAGCAGAGCATGCTCTCCGAGCAGGGCAAGTTCATCGCGAGTGCCCCCGATGACATCCGCAAGCGCCTCATCGCCGAGAACCCCGAGGTGCTCGACGACTGGGACGAGACCTGCGGCGACCGCGAGACCAAGATCTGCTTCATCGGCCAGCACATGGACAAGCAGGCCCTCGTGGCCGGGCTCGATGCCTGCCTCGTGGACTGGCAGCACTAGGCTGCGGGCAGGCTCGTGAGCGAGGAAAGGGGAGACGTGGACAACCAGAGGAAGGTCTCGTCTGGCCTTGACCCCTCGGGCGCTGCGCCCTACGAGACGACCTACCACAAGGGTCCCGTCATCCTGCGCGGAGACATGATCCCCGATGAGAGCACCTCGGAGCACCTGCTGCGCCCTGACGACTCCCCGGACTGGCTGCACACGGACCCCTGGCGCGTGCTGCGCATCCAGGCCGAGTTCGTGGACGGCTTCAGCGCGCTCGCGGGCCTGGGGCCGGCCGTGGCCTGCTTTGGGTCTGCCCGCACCGGGCGCGAGGACGCTGCCTACGCAGCCGCCCGCACGGCCGGCGGGCTTCTCGCGAAGGCGGGCTATGCCGTCATCACCGGAGGCGGCCCCGGCATCATGGAGGCCGCGAACCGGGGATGCGCCGAGGCGGGCGGCAAGTCCGTGGGCCTGGGCATCGAGCTTCCGCACGAGGAGGGCATCAACCGCTGGGTCAACATGGGCATCACCTTCCGCTACTTCTTCGTGCGCAAGGTCATGTTCATGAAGTACTCGAGCGGCGGCATCGTGTTCCCCGGAGGCTTCGGGACGCTTGACGAGGCGTTCGAGATGCTCACGCTCATCCAGACGCACAAGGCCAAGTCCATGCCGGTCGTGTTCTTTGGCAGCGAGTACTGGGGCGGGCTGTTCGACTGGATTTCCGGTCCCGTCACGAGCCGCGGCATGATCTCTGCGCCGGACCGCACGCTCGTCACGATCACCGACGACGTGGAGGAGGCCGTCCGCGTGGCCACCGGCGCCGCGGCGCGCTAGGATTTACTCGGTATACACCAGGCGTCCCAAGGGGCCGTCCCAAAGGGGACGGGGACCTTTGGGACGCCGTTCGCGCAAGGAGCAACCATGGAGCGCATCGCGAGCTTCTCCGTCAACCACCTGCTGCTCGAGCCGGGCGTCTACGTCTCGCGCATCGACCGCGACCCGGCCACGGGCGCGGCCGTCACCACGTTCGACCTGCGCCTCACCGCGCCCAACGACGAACCGGTCATGAACACGGCCGAGTGCCACACCATCGAGCACCTGGGCGCAACGTTTCTGCGCAACCACCCCACGTGGGCGAGCCGCGTGGTCTACTTTGGCCCCATGGGCTGCCGCACGGGCTTCTACCTCGTTGTCTTTGGCGAGGTGAGCTCCGAGCAGATCCTGCCGCTCGTGCGCGAGATGTTCGAGTTCGTCCGCGACTTCGAGGGTGACATCCCCGGCGCCGCCCCCGAGGAGTGCGGCAACTACCTCGACCAGAACCTTCCCATGGCCAAGTGGCTCGCGGCCCGCTACCTTGAGCGCGACCTCGCCAACATCGACGAGAGCCACCTCACGTATCCCACCGGCGAGTAGGGCCGCCTGCGCATGCCCGCGCCACGTGGCGCCTACCAGCACATAGACCACGGCTTCGAGCCCGTGTTCGACGAGCGCTCGCGCGTGCTCGTGCTCGGGAGTTTCCCGAGCGTGCTGTCTCGGGCGAACGACTTCTACTACGGCAACCCCCAGAACCGCTTCTGGCGGGTTGCCGCCGCATGTCTCGGCAAGCCTGTGCCCGCTACGATCGCAGAGAAGCGGCGGATACTGCTCGCGCACGGCATCGCGCTGTGGGACGTCATCGCAAGCTGCGACATCGTGGGCTCGAGCGACGCGAGCATCAAGAACGTGCGTCCCGCGGACATCGGTCGCGTCACCGGTGTGGCCCCCATCGAGCGCGTCGTCTGCAACGGTGCCGCGGCCGGGCGTCTCTACCGTCGCCATCTCGAGCCCGTCACGGGCCTTCCCGCGACGGTGCTTCCCAGCACGAGCCCGGCCAACGCCGCGTGGTCGCTTGACCGCCTCATAGGGCGTTGGAGCCAAGAGCTTGGGTGACGGGGACGCTCCCTTTGTCAACTTTGCGTTCTGCCTGCTCGCCTCAGCTTGACGCGCTATCATGGTCAACTGGAAATTCGCGGGCCTGGCGGGCCTGCGTAGCGTCTTCATCGGAGAGGATAACCACATGAACGTTCTCGTCATCAACGCAGGCAGCTCTTCGCTCAAGTACCAGCTGCTCGACGTCGACACCCGCGAGGTCTACGCCAAGGGCAACTGCGAGCGCATCGGCATTGACGGCTCCTTCATCGGCCACTCTGAGATGGGCGGCGACAAGCAGCAGCTCGACGTTGCCCTGCCGGACCACAAGACGGCCATCAAGCACGTCTTCGAGATCCTCAAGGCCGTCGACAAGCCCATCGACGGCATCGGCCACCGCGTCGTCCAGGGCGGTTGGTACTTCCCCGAGTCCAAGGTCGTCACCGACGAGACCCTGGCCTGGGTCCGCGAGGTCGCCCCGCTCGCCCCGCTGCACAACTACGCCGAGGCCGACGTCATCGAGATCTGCCGCGAGATGTTCCCCGAGATCGGCAACGTCATCGTCGCCGACACCTCGTTCCACTACAACATGCCGGCCGAGGCCCACAACTACGCCCTGCCCAAGGAGGTCGTCGACAGCCTGCACATCCGCAAGTACGGCGCCCACGGCACGAGCCATCGCTTCATCTGGCGCTCGGTTGACGAGGCCTCGAACCACACCGCCCACAAGGTCGTGAGCTGCCACCTCGGCTCCGGCGCCTCCCTGTGCGCCATCCAGGACGGCAAGTGCATGGACACTACGATGGGCCTCACCCCGCTCGACGGTCTGATCATGGGCACCCGCTGCGGCACCGTCGACCCGGCCACGGTCTTCTACCTCTCCCGTGAGGGCCACTACTCCATCGACGAGATCGACACCATGATGAACAAGCAGTCTGGCCTCGCCGCCATCTCCGGCGTCTCCAGCGACTGCCGTGACATCGAGGCCGGCGCCGCCGAGGGCAACGAGCGCTGCCAGATGGCCATCGACATGTGGAGCTACCGCGTGGCCTCTCAGTTCGCCACGATGGTCCAGGCCATGAACGGCGTCGACACCATGGTCTTCACCGCCGGCGTGGGCGAGAACTCCGCCCACATGCGCAAGGAGGTCGTGAAGCGCCTCGCCTGGATGGGCGTCGAGATCGACGACGACAAGAACGCCATCCGCTCCGACGACCCGCGCGAGATCTCCACGCCCGACTCCAAGATTCACGTCTGGGTCATCCCGACCAACGAGGAGCTCATGATTGCCCTCGACGTCAAGGAGCTGCTCGGCTAAGAGTTCGGCTTCGAATCAGCTTTGCGGCAAGGCTCGCGTGTGGCGGGTAAATGAGAGAACATATAGGGGTGGGAGACGAGCCGAAAGGCCGCTCCCACCCCTTTTTCGTGGCTCTGTGGCGTGTGAGACGCTCACCGTTTGGCTGTGTGACGTGGAGCACGCGCCGTTTGGCCGCGTGGGAGATGAGCCGCTCGTGCCCGTTTGGCCGCGCGCTACATGGAGCCGGCCGCGCCCGTTTGGCTGCCTGGTCGTTTTGTTACAGTCCTATTTCCCTAGCAGGTTTGTAGGATTTATTCCCACTCCTTTTGGGTAAGGTATCAAAACTAACTTATTGGCACTTTCTACCATGCTTGGTTTTACGTAAAAGGGAAGGAAGCATCATGAGCAACAAGAACTTCAGCCGCCGACAGTTCCTCTCGCTGGGCCTTGGCCTTATGAGCAGCACCGCCCTCGTTGGCCTTGCCGGCTGCTCCGAGGGACCCTCGACCGACGCCGCAGCGACCACCACTGCCGCCACCGGCGCCGCCGACTCCGCCACCGGTGTGGACAAGGATGCCTTCAACGCGCTCGTCGCCTCCGTCGAGCCCGCGGCTGATGACGTCATCGCCGCCAACCCCTGGGCCTCCGCGATCAAGTCTGCCGGCAAGTTCCGCCTGGGCGCCACCCGCACCTCGACGATCTTCTCCCAGCTCGACGAGCAGGACGGCAAGGTCTACGGCTTCGACGCCGGTATCTACCTCGGCCTCGTCCGCTACATCCTCGGCGACGAGAACGCCTACGAGTACACGCAGGTCACCTCTGACACGCGTGAGTCGGTTCTCCAGAACGACACGGTCGACGCCGTCTTCGCCAGCTACACCATCACGGACAAGCGCAAGGAGGTCATCTCCTTCGCCGGACCCTACCTGTCGACCCAGTACGCCATCCTCGTCCTCGATGGCAACACCGACATCAACTCCGTCAATGACCTCGCCGGCAAGAAGGTCGCCGTCCAGTCCGGCTCCACCGGCCCCGAGGTCGTGGGCGAGTTCGCTCCCAAGGCCGAGATTCAGGAGTTCTCGAAGGACGACGAGTGCCGCGCCGCCCTCGAGCAGGGTCGCGTTGACGCCTACGTCGTCGACAACACCCTCCAGATGGGCAGCATCGTCAAGAACCCGGGCAAGTATCGCATCGCCGGCGAGCCGTTCGGCCCCGAGGAGTACCTCGGCATCGGCGTCCAGCTCGACAACGCCGACGCCATCGACTTCATCAACGACTTCCTCAAGAAGTTCGAGGACGACGGCAAGTGGGACGAGCTCTACAAGATCTCGATCGTCGAGCGCTGCGGCATCGACACGATCCCCGAGCCACCCGCTATCGGCGCCTAAGGCCTTCGCTTGGGCCTGCTCGAGCATGGGTATAATCCCGCTGCTTGACATGGGTTTCTAATAGCTGGGGCCCTCCGTCCATCGGGCGGTGGGCCCTTCCCTGTAAGGAGGTACCATGGGGCTGCCAGAGCTCATCGCCGGCTACGGCCCGATGTACCTGACGGCGCTTCTCACCACGTGGCGACTTACGATCGTCTCGTTTGCGCTCGTCATGGTGTTCTCGGTCCTTTTGACCGTCATGCGCGTCTCGCCGTTCAAGCCGCTGCGCGTCGCGGGCGACGTCTACGTGCAGATCTTCCGCAACATTCCCGGAGCGGTGCTGCTGCTCATCATCGTGTACGCGCTGCCGCACCTCAAGCTGCTGCTCGACTACGAGCCCTCCGTGGTGCTTGCCACCGTGCTGCTCGGCGCCGCGTTTGGCTCCGAGAACTTCATGAGCGGCATCAACACCATCGGCCCGGGCCAGATCGAGGCGGCCCGCGCCCTGGGCCTTTCGTTTGGCAAGATCCTGCGCACCATCGTTATCCCGCAGGCGCTGCGCTCCACGGTGCTGCCCATGACCAACCTCTTCATCGCCGTTATGCTCACCACGGCCCTGGGCTCGCAGGTCCCCATGACCCCGCAGGAGCTCACGGGCGTGGTTACCTACATCAACACGCGCGAGTCGGCGGGCATCGTCACATTCTTCGTCAGCGCCGCCGGCTATATCACCACCGCGCTCGTTGTGGGCTTCGTGGGTAACGCCATCGACAAGAGGGTCAGGGTGATTCGATGAGCGCCAAGACTATGAGGGACGCCCTCTACGAGGAGCCGGGTCCCAAGACGCGCAGGAAGATGATCCTGGGCTCGGCCCTGTCGCTCGTGGCCCTGGTCGTCCTGCTCGCCTGGGTGGTCTGGCGCTTTTGGGTCACCGGCCAGCTCTCCGCCCGCTACTGGGAGCTGTTCACGTGGCGCACCACGTGGCGCTACCTGCTCGCCGGCCTCGAGGGCACCTTTGCCGTGGCCCTCACCGCGGCGGTGCTGTCGCTTGTCCTGGGCCTCGTGCTCATGCTGGGTCGCACGAGCCACATCCGCCCCCTGAGCGCCCTGTGCGCGGTGCTCACCAACGTCCTGCGTGGCGTGCCGAGCCTGCTGTTCATCTACTTCTTCTTCTTTGCGATGCCCAACCTCGGCATCAAGATGTCGGCGTTCTGGATGCTGTGCCTGCCGGTGACGCTCGCCGCCTCGGGCGTGCTCGCCGAGGTGTTCCGCGCGGGCGTCAACGCCGTGCCGCGCGGCCAGACCGAGGCGGGCCTGTCGATTGGCCTGTCGCGCTGGAAGGTCAAGACCAAGATTGTGCTGCCGCAGGCCATCCGCTACGTCATTCCGTCGCTCATCAGCCAGCTGGTCGTCGTGGTCAAGGACACGGCGCTTGCCTACGTCGTGAGCTACCCCGACCTCATGCAGAACGCCCAGGTGCTGCGCACCAACTACGACGCGCTCGTCTCGACGTTCCTCGTGGTCGCGGTTATCTACATCCTCATCAACAGTCTCATCAACAAGGCGGCCGTCGCCGTCTCGCGCCGTACGGGCGTCAAGATCATCCGTTAGCGGCGCAGCCAAGGGAGAGAGCCATGAACCAGACAACCACGGACGCCCGGCCCGTCATCGAGCTTCGCCACGTCGAGAAGAACTTTGGCGACCTGCACGTCCTCAAGGGCATCAACCTGAGCGTGACCAAGGGCGAGGTCCTCGTCATCATCGGCCCGTCGGGCTCGGGCAAGTCGACGCTGTGCCGCACCATCAACCGCCTCGAGACCATCGACTCCGGCGAGATTCTCATCGAGGGTAAGCCGCTGCCGCAGGAGGGCAAGGAGCTCACGCGCACGCGCGCCGAGCTGGGCATGGTGTTCCAGCAGTTCAACCTGTTTGCCCACAAGACCGTCCTCAACAACGTGACGCTGGGGCCCGTCGAGGTCCTGGGCATGTCCAAGGACGAGGCCAAGGACCGCGCCATGGAGTTGCTCGCCCGCGTGGGCGTGGCCGAGCAGGCCACCAAGGTGCCCGCGCAGCTCTCGGGTGGCCAGCAGCAGCGCGTCGCCATTGCCCGCTCGCTGGCGATGAACCCCAAGGCGATGCTGTTCGACGAGCCCACGAGCGCCCTCGACCCCGAGATGATTAACGAGGTCCTCGACGTCATGACCGAGCTCGCGCGCGGCGGCATGACGATGGTCGTCGTCACGCACGAGATGAACTTCGCCCGCCGCGTGGCCGACCGCGTGGTCTTCATGGCCGACGGCGCCATCATCGAGCAGGGTGCCCCCGACGACTTCTTCGACCACCCGCAGTCGCAGCGCGCCCGCGACTTCCTCAACTCGATTAAGGAGCACTAGAGCATGGCAGATTCCGAGACGGAGCATAAGCGCAGGCCCGTTATCGTCGTCGCGACGCGCATCGAGGAGGGCCGCATGCACCGCGAGGAGCAGCTGGCACCCAACGAGTGCGGCGCGCGCGTCTTCATCGACGCGATCCTTTCCGCGGGCGGTCTGCCCGTACAGATGGCGCTCACCGATGACGAGGATGTCATCGACAGTTACGTCGAGCTGGCAGACGGTGTGGCCATCCCGGGCGGCCCCGACGTCGATCCGAAGCTGTGGGGTGACGCGAGCAGCTACGACGAGTCGCTCCTGTGCCACGTGCGCGACGCCTGCGAGCTGCCGCTCGTCCAGAAGACCGTCGCGGCCGACAAGCCGCTGTTCACGACCTGCCGCGGCACCCAGATGCTCAACGTGGCGCTTGGCGGCAGCCTCGACATGGACGTCCCCTCGATTCCGCGTCGCGAGGGCTCGACCCACCACGACCACGCCGACCTGCTCACCCGCAAGATCCACACGGTCAAGATCGAGCCGGGAAGCCTCCTCGCGCGCGCGAGCGGATCGGTCGGCTATGCCGTGAACTCGGCGCACCACTGCTGCGTGAAGGACCTGGGCGAGGGCCTCGTGCTCTCCGCGCAGTCCGACGACGGTATCCCCGAGTGCATCGAGATGCCGGGCAAGCGCTTCGTGCTGGGCGTGCAGTGGCACCCCGAGTACACCTGGCAGGAGGGCGGGGAGGACTTCCGCCTTTGGAAGGCCTTCGTGGACGCCTGCGCCGAGTAGGGGGAGCCTGCCTGTCGCGAAAACTACGCCAATTAGGTAACCTGCTTTGAATCCTAGGCTTTTCTAGCTTTTCTGACGGCCGCTTATCTGGGGTTTATGACCTCGGATAAGCGGCTGCTTCGTATGTCAGCTAGGAGGTTACCTAATTGATTGAATTTCTTTTGGCTGAGTGTTGCCGCGCGGCGGCCATCGGGCCTCCCGAGTCATTCGTGCGAAGGGTTACGGCTTTAAGCCTGATTGGCCGCGCTAGAATTTGCCCGTCAGGCATGCGGGCGCGCGCCCGCGCAAACGATTGTCCGGGAGGACCCATGGCTCAGGAGCTCATCTTCACCAAGCCCATCTTCCACGAGAAGATCTGGGGCGGCAGGCGTCTCGACACGGTGTTTGGCTACGACATACCCGACGGTGCCATTGGCGAGTGCTGGGCCATCAGCGCGCACCCCGCCGGCGACTGCGTGGTCGAGGGCGACCCGTACGCCGGCTCCACGCTCTCTCAGCTGTGGGACGAGCACCACGAGCTGTTTGGCAACGCCCGGGGCGACCGCTTCCCACTGCTCATCAAGATCCTCGACGCCGACGGCGACCTCTCGATCCAGGTGCACCCCGGCGACGAGTACGCGCGCGTCCATGAGAACGGCAGCCTGGGCAAGTGCGAGTGCTGGTACGTGCTCGACTGCGAGCCGGGTGCCACGATCATCGTGGGCCAGAAGGCCGAGGACCGAGCCGAGTTTGCCCAGCTCGTCGAGGAGGGCCGCTGGGGCGACCTCGTGAACGAGGTGCCCATCCACAAGGGCGACTTCTTCCAGATCGATGCGGGGACCCTGCACGCCATCAAGGCCGGCACCCTCATCCTCGAGACCCAGCAGTCGAGCGACGTGACCTACCGCGTCTACGACTATGACCGCGTTCAGGCCGACGGCACCAAGCGCGAGCTGCACCTCGAGCAGAGCATGGACGTCGTCGACTATGCCGCCCAAGCGCCCACCTCGGGCGCCATCACGGCTCCCGAGGTCGATGGCATTACGAGGCTCGAGAGCAACGAGCGCTACACCGTCGAGCGCGTGCGCGTCGAGGGCGGCCGCACGCTGCCCCAGCCCCACGACTTCATGTGCGTGAGCGTCATCGAGGGTGCGGGCTCCGTGAACGGCCAGGCGCTCAGGTGCGGCTCCCACTTCGTGGCGCCCGCCGGCAGCGGCGACCTCGCCTTCGAGGGCGACATGGTGCTCATCTGCTCCTGGGTCTAGGGGCAGCACCGCTCTGCTCGAGCAATAAAACGCAGGTAAACGAGGGGCTGCCCGCATCTGGCGTGATGTGGGCGGCCCCTTTGTCTTGAGCCGGCATGGCAGTGCGTGCGTGCCAAGGGGTCGGGTCTGTTGGCGCATATGACGGAGGGACGTGCCCCTTGTCATATGGCAGAAGGCACGTCTCCGTTGTCTTACCGCGCAGCTACAGCAGCGTGATCTTGAACGTGCGGGTCACGGTCTGGCCGGGCGCGGCCACGATGAGGTTCTGCTTGTGCTCGAGCACGTCGTCCTCGTCGGTGCGCGTCGCGGTGCCGCACCACGGCTCGAGGGCAACGAACGGCGTGGGTGTGCCGTCGGCCGCCGCGGGGGCGCTCCACACGCCGATGTGGTCGAAGCCCTCGAAGTCGACGCGCACGCCGTGGCCGGTGGGCCCCACCATCGAGACGGTGCTGTCGGGCACGCCCTCGAGCACGAAGGAGCCCGGCGCGAACAGCTCGTGAGTGAGCGGCAAGCGCTGGCCATCCTCGAGGAGCGTCCGCATGCTGGCGTAGTCCTGCAGGCCGTCGGCGGTGAGGGCCGCCGTCGTGGCCGTCCAGGGACGGCTGAACCACAGGCTGTAGTCCTCGAAGCGCTCGCCGGCTACCACCGGCACGTTGAAGGCGGGGTGCCCGCCCAGGAAGAACGGCAGGTCGACGCCGCCGGTGTTAGTGACGGCGTAGGTCTGGGCGAGCGTCGCATCGCCCTCGAGGGCGTAGGTCATCTCGAAGCGCCAGTCGTAGGGATAGTTCTCGCGCGTCTCGGGCGTGCTGTCGAGGCGCCAACGCAGGACGTCGCCGCCGTTCTCGAGCAGCTCGTGGTCGTAGTTGCGCGCCACGCCGTGGCGGCCCATGTGGCACTCGCCCTGGGCGCACGTGGCAAAGCCATCCCTGAGACAGCCCACGATGGGGAAGAGCACCGGGGCGCTCCTTGGCCACCAGCGCTCGTCTGCCTGCCAGAGGTACTCGACGCCGTCGAGCCTGAGGCTCCTCAGCTGGGCGCCGTGCGCGTCGACCGACGCCTCGAGGCGTCCCTTCGAGATGGTTGCGATGTTGGCCATGGCTTCTCCTTGGACGGGTTGTTCTCGTGCGGCTCTTCGTGCTTCTCGACCCTAATTCTAGCGCGTGGGACGCGACGACGCGGGGCCCGCGTTCGCGATGGTGAACGTGGGGCATGTGCCTCGCCCGTGGCGCCAACGTGGGTGCTACCATTACCAGGTCCGTACAAGGGCCCGAGAGCAACGTCGCAGCGTCGGCGTGACCTCAAGGGCCACAGGGAAAGGAACACCATGACCACAAAGCTCACGAGGAGGGGATTCGTCGCCCTCGCCGCAGGCGAGCTGCTCGCTCTTGCCGGCTGCGGCCAGGCGCAGTCCGCCGGCTCGCAAGCGGCGACGACCCAGGCCGCAGACCCCGTCGAGGTGCGCGTCGCCTCGCTCAAGGGCCCCACGTCCATCGGGCTCGTCTCGTTCATGGACAAGGCCGCGTCCGAGGACTCGGGTCTTGCCAACACCTATGACTTCACCATCAGCGCCGCCGCCGACGAGATCGTCCCCAAGGTCATCTCGGGCGACGTCGACGTCGCGCTCGTGCCCGCCAACGTCGCGAGCGTGCTCTACAACAAGACCGAGGGCGGCGTGCTCGCCCTCGACGTCAACACACTGGGCGTCCTCAACGTCGTCACGGGCGACGCCTCCATTCAGGCCTTCGAGGACCTCGCGGGCCGCACCGTCTACCTCACGGGCAAGGGCGCCTCGCCCGAGTACGTCATGGGATATCTGCTCGACGCCGCGGGCATCGCCGACCAGGTCACGCTCGAGTTCAAGAGCGAGGCCACCGAGGTCGTGAGCGCACTCGTCGCAGACCCCAGTGCCGCGGGCATCCTGCCCGAGCCCTTCAAGACGGCCGCGCTTGCCAAGAACAGCCAGCTCGCGAGCCCCATCGACCTCACCGACGTCTGGGACGCCCACGCCAAGGACGGGTCACGCCTGCTCACGGGCGTCACGGTGGTGCGCGCTGAGTTCGCCGAGCAGCACCCGCAGGCCGTGAGCGAGTTCGTGGAGCAGCAGAACGCGAGCGTCGAGGCCGTCAAGGCCGCCCCCGACGACTGGGCACAGTCCGTGGTCGACCACGGCATCGTCGACGCCGCTCCCATCGCCGCCAAGGCCATCCCCGGCTGCAACCTCGCCTGCCTCACGGGCGCAGAGCTCGCAAGCGCCCTCTCGGGCTACCTCGACGTGCTGAGCCAGTTTGACGCCTCCTCGATTGGCGGCAAGCTCCCGGGCGACGACTTCTACTACGACAAGCTCTAGCTCGGGCTCATTCGTGGCTGCACCGTCTTTTAAGGATAAGAAGAACGACTGCTACGGCGCTCGCATGGTCGTCGCTCGCGCGGCGGCCATCTGCGCCTGGCTCGTCGCGTGGCGCCTCGCGAGCGTGGCCGTGGGCCAGCCGCTCATCCTGCCTGGCCCCGTCGAGGTCGCGGGCTCGCTCGTGGCGCTCGTGGTCACGCCCGCGTTCTGGGGCCAGGTGGGCTTCTCGGCCGCGCGCATCCTGGGCGCGCTCGCGGCCGCCTACGCCTGCGCGCTGGCGCTCGCCACCGCGTCGCGGGCAAGCCGCGCGGTGCGCGAGCTCGCGAGCGTGCCCCTCTCGGCCATCAAGGCCACGCCGGTCGTGTGCGTCGTGGTGCTGCTGCTCATCTGGCTGGGCAGCGCCAACGTGAGCGTGGCTGCGGTCTTCCTCATGGCGCTGCCTGGCCTCTACTTCCCGGTGCTCGAGGGGCTCGACGCCTCCGCCGCCGGCGGCGAGGCGGCCGCCGCGGCCGAGGTCTTCGAGGTCCACGGGGCCTGCGGCATCGTGCGCGCTCTAGGCTGCGCCTGGCCGCGCGTGCTTCCCTTCGTGGTGGCCGCGAGCGAGACGGTGGTGGGCATGAGCTGGAAGGCGGGCGTTGCCGCCGAGCTCATCGGCGTGCCGTCGGGGTCGGTGGGCGAGCGCATCTACCAGGCAAAGCTTCTGCTCGAGACGGGCGACCTGTTTGCCTGGACCATAGCCGTGGTGGCCATCGCCACCCTCTGCGAGCGCCTCGTCGTGGCCCTGCTGCGCGCGAGCGGTCCCGTCTGTGTGACCCTCGCCGCGGGGACAAGGGGACGGGTCTTTTGTCCCCGTCAAATGGGGACAAAAGACCCGTCCCCTTGTCCCCGAGGGGGTTGGAAGGCCCGTGGGCTCGTGCTAGCCCATGGCAGCGTGGTACCGCTCACCTACGAGGCGCCGGCGGGCGCGCGCGTGTGCGTCATGGCTCCCAGCGGCACGGGCAAGACGACGCTGCTTCGTACCCTCGCGGGCCTCGAGACGGCCGCGGCGGGGGAGTGCGTTGCCTTCCCGTCCTCGATCTGTCTCCAGGGACCCTCGCTCGTGCCCTGCGCCACGGTCGAGCAGAACGTGTTGCTCACGGCGGCAAGCGATGTCAACAAGCAGCATGTCAGAGCCCTTCTCGCCGATCTCCTGCCAGATGTCCCTACTGCCGGTGCCGTCTCGGAGCTCTCGGGAGGCCAGCGCCGCCGCGTCGAGCTCGCCCGCGCGCTCGCCGCCCCCGGCGACCTCGTGCTGCTCGACGAGCCCTTCTCGGGACTCGACGAGGCAACCCGGCGCCGCGCCGCCGCAATCGTAGTCCGCGAGCTGCGCGGTCGTGGCCTCGTCGTGGCGACCCACGATGCCCGCGACGCGGCCCTCCTCGATGCCGCTACACTGGAGCTCGTCAATCAGCGCTAGCCTTGGAGGTCCCATGCGTCCCATTACCCGCCGCACGTTCGTCACCACCACCCTGGGAGCCGCGCTTGCGAGCCTTTCGGGCCTTGCGGGCTGTGGTGACCCCGCGTCCTCCGCAGGCTCGTCTGGCTCTTCGGGCGCGTCCGGCACCTCGACGGCCTCGAGCGCGGGCACGGGTGTCGTCACCACGGCGAGCGGACCCTACTCGAGCGGCACCCACCACGCCACGATCGAGGTCGAGGGCTTTGGCACGATTAGGCTCGAGCTCGATGCCGACGTGGCCCCCGTCACGGTGGCTAACTTCGCCAAGCTCGCGGGCGAGGGCTTCTACAACGGCCTCACCTTCCACCGCATCATCGCGGGCTTCATGGTCCAGGGCGGCGACCCCAACGGCAACGGCACGGGAGGGTCGGACGAGAACATCGTGGGCGAGTTCGACGCCAACGGCCACCCCAACTCTATCTCGCACGTGCGCGGCACCATCTCGATGGCGCGCGCCCAGGCCAACAATTCCGCGAGCTCGCAGTTCTTTATCATGCAGACCGACTCGCCCAGCCTCGACGGTCAGTACGCCGCGTTTGGCCACGTGACCGAGGGCATCGAGGTCGTCGACGCCATGTGCGAGGTCGCCAGGCCCACCGACAACAACGGCACCATCGCCGCGGCCGACCAGCCCCGGATGACCTCCGTCACCATCGACGACTAGCGCCCATGGCCGTTTGCGGCTGCAAGAACGCCGTTCGCCGCCAGCTGACATAACGCATCACTCCACTTGGGTAAAGCAACCCTTAATTGTTTTCAGCGCAGTCGCGCCGAGCAAAGGGGGAGACATGAAGCCAACTCAGGTGGACAGGCTCATCAGCCGCGACAGTTCCGACCCGTCGGCCGAGGAGGTGCTCGCAGACCTGTCGCCCGCCCGCCTTGTCGAGGCGGCGCTCGCGGCGGGCGAGGGGCGCCTCGCGGCCAACGGCTCGCTCGTAGTCGACACGGGCGCGCGCACGGGCCGTTCGCCGCACGACCGTTACGTCGTCGACGACGATCGCGTGCATGACATGATCTGCTGGGGCAAGGTCAACGTTCCCATGAGCCGCGACGCCTACGAGCGCATCTGCTCGGGCGTGGCGGGCTACCTCTACGGACGCCGCCTCTATGTGGTGCACGGCCTGGCCGGCGCCAACCGCGCCTACTCGCGCAAGGTCTGCGTCATCTGCGAGCGTGCGAGCCAGGCGCTGTTCGTCCACCAGATGCTCGTGCGCCCCACGCCCGAGGAGCTCGCCAACTTTGGCGACCCCGACATCACGGTGCTCGCCGCGCCAGGGTACCGCTGCGACCCGGCCACCGACGGCACCAACTCCGAGGCGGCCGTCGTGCTCGACCTTGCGGGCGGCGGGGTGGTTGTCGCGGGCACGGGCTACTCCGGCGAGATCAAGAAGGCCATTTTCTCGTTCATGAACTACCTGCTGCCGGTCGAGAACGGCGTGCTGCCCATGCACTGCTCGGCCAACATCGACCCGCACACCGGCGACACCGCGGTGCTGTTTGGCCTGTCGGGTACGGGCAAGACCACGCTGTCGGCAGACCCCAGCCGTCTGCTCATCGGCGACGACGAGCACGGCTGGGCGCCCGAGGGCGTCTTCAACATCGAGGGCGGCTGCTACGCCAAGGCCATCGACCTGAGCCCCATCGCCGAGCCCGACATTTACGAGGCCATCCGCTTTGGCGCCGTGTGCGAGAACGTCATCCTCGACGAGGCCACCCGCGAGCCCGACTTCGCGGACACCTCGCGCACGCAGAACACCCGCGTGGCCTACCCGATCGAGCACATCAAGGCCGTGCGCCTGGGCGGCACGGGAGGGGTGCCCAACGTGGTGCTCTTCCTTACCTGCGACGCCTTTGGCGTGCTGCCGCCCATCGCGCGCCTGTCGCGCGAGGCCGCGATGTACCACTTCCTCAGCGGGTTCACCTCGAAGGTCGCGGGCACCGAGGAGGGCATCGCCGAGCCCCAGCCCACGTTCTCGGCCCTCTTTGGCGAGCCATTCATGCCGCTTGCTCCCAGCACCTACGCGCAGATGCTGGGCGAGAGGATCGACCGCACCCGCGCCCGCGTGTACCTCGTGAACACCGGCTGGCAGGGTGGCGCCTACGGCTCGGGCTACCGCATCAGCCTGGCCGTGACGCGCTCGCTGGTGGCCGCCGCCCTCTCGGGCGACATCGACGTCGCGGGCTACGACCACGACGGCCGTCTGAACCTCGACATCCCGCGCGACTGCCCGGGCGTGAGCACGCGCGTGCTGAACCCGCGCAACATGTGGACGACGCACGAGGCCTACGACGAGGCCGCAGACCGTCTCGCCTCCATGTTCGAGCGTCACGCTCACGACCGCTACCCCGACCTCGATGCGGCCGTGGCTGCCGCGGGTCCGCACCCCCTGACATAAGCTGGGACAAAATAGCCCGGAGCTTTATCGTCCCATAATCGCAAGAGGAGTGGCGCAGCAACCCTCCCTGGCCCAACCGCCCAAAACGAGAAAGGCCCCCGAGCCGTGAGGTTCGGGGGCCTTGCTTGTGAGCCGGGCTTATGAAAGCCGCGTACGGGCGAGTGCCGAAAGGGCTACTCGGCCATCTGGGCCTGGACGGCCGTGATGGCGACGACGCCCACGATGTCGTCGGCGCTGCAGCCGCGCGACAGATCGTTGACCGGCTTGGCGA
This sequence comes from uncultured Parolsenella sp., assembly GCF_958346945.1. Lineage (NCBI taxonomy): Bacteria > Bacillati > Actinomycetota > Coriobacteriia > Coriobacteriales > Atopobiaceae > Parolsenella > uncultured Parolsenella sp. The sequence goes on along the minus strand of NZ_CATVTL010000002.1, from coordinate 213,759 downwards.
TGCCCTGAAGCACGGGGCCGTAGGCCTCGGCACCGCCGAAGCGCTGGACGAGCTTGTAGCCGATGTTGCCCGCCTCGAGGTCCGGGAAGACCAGGATGTTGGCGTGGCCGGCGACCTCGGAGCCCGGGGCCTTGAGGTCGGCGACGGACTGGACGAGAGCGGCATCGAGCTGCAGGTCGCCGTCGAGGGCGAGCTCGGGGGCCTTCTCGTGGGCGAGCTTGGTGGCCTCCTGGACCTTCTCGGGGACCTCACCCTTGGCGGAGCCCTTCGTGGAGAACGACAGCATGGCGACCTTGGGGTCGACGTCGCCCATGAAGGCCTTCCAGCTCTCGGCGGAGGCGATGGCGATCTCGGAGAGCTCGTCGGCGTTGGGGTCGATGTTCAGGCCGCAGTCGGCGAACATGAGCGTGCCCTCGGCGCCGTACTCGGGGGTCTTGGTGCACATGATGAAGAAGGCCGAGACGAGCTTGGTGCCCGGCGCGGTCTTGAGGATCTGCAGGGCCGGGCGCAGGGTGTTGGCCGTGGAGTGGCAGGCGCCGGAGACCAGGCCGTCGGCGTCGCCCATCTTGACCATCATGGTGCCGAAATAGGTGGCGTCGTTCATCTGCTCGCGGGCCTGCTCGATGGTGACGCCCTTCTTGGCGCGCAGCTCGGCGAACTTCTCGGCATAGGCCTCGTGCTTCTCGGCGTTCTTGGGGTCGATGACGGTGACGCCCTCGACGCTGATCTGCTCGGGGTCGCCCAGGATGATCAGGTTGGCCAGATCCTCCTCGACGATCTTCTTGGCGGCCTCGATGGTGCGCGGGTCCTCGCCCTCGGGAAGGACGATGGTCTTCTTGTCAGCCTTGGCGGCGGACTTCATACGCTGCAGAAAATCGCTCATTTCGCTCCTTTTTTGGCGTTTTGCTGGCATCAGGTGACACCGTGCCCATTATAGGAGCGCGTGATATAGAATCACTAAAGATTTTGGGGCGCACGCAACCGATTGTGGGAGCGTGCGTCTCGCGTGACTACAGTTTGTCGAGAGGATTCGAATGGGTATCGCTAGTGGGCTCCCCGCCGGCTTCAACGCCGACACGTACGACATGATCGTCGTCGGTGCCGGTTACGCTGGCTCCGTCTGCGCACGCCGCCTTGCCGAGGCCTGCGGCTTCCGCGTCGCCGTCATCGAGCGTCGCGACCACATCGCGGGCAACGCCTATGACTACGTCGACGACGCGGGCATCCTGGTCCACAAGTACGGTCCTCACATCTACCACACCCAGAGCGACCGCGTCCACCAGTTCCTCTCCCGCTTCACCGAGTGGACCAACTACCAGCACAAGGTGCTCGCCAACATCCACGGCACTCTCATGCCGGTCCCGTTCAACCACAAGAGCCTCAAGCTCGCCTTTGGCGAGGAACGCGGCGAGGCCCTCTACCGCAAGCTCGTCGAGACCTTTGGCGAGAACAAGAAGGTCCCCATTCTCGAGCTGCGCGAGAAGAACGACCCCGACCTGCAGGAGGTCGCCGACTACGTCTACGAGAACGTGTTCCTCCACTACACGATGAAGCAGTGGGGCACCACGCCCGACCAGGTCGACCCCTCCGTCACCGGCCGCGTGCCGGTCTTCGTGGGCGATGACGAGCGCTACTTCCCGCGCGTCGCCCACCAGGGCATGCCGGCCGAGGGCTACACCAAGCTCTTCGAGCGCCTGCTCGACCACGATCTCATCGACGTCTTCCTCGACGTCGACGTCCGCGACATCCTCACGGTCGACGAGGACTACGCCAAGGTCTGCGGCAAGCCCTACGGCGGCGAGATCGTCTACACCGGCCCGCTTGACGAGCTCTTTGGCCTCGACCTGGGCGCGCTTCCGTACCGCACGCTTGACATGGAGTTCGAGACCCTCGACCAGGACCAGTTCCAGCCCGTGGGCACCGTGAACTACACCACGAGCGAGGACTTCACGCGCATCACCGAGTTCAAGAACATGACCGGCCAGGTCGTGCCCGGCAAGACCACGATCATGCGCGAGTACTCCAAGGCCTACACGCCTGAGAGCGGCGAGACCCCCTACTACGCGATCCTCGAGGACGAGAACAAGGCACTCTACCAGCGCTACCTCGCCCGCGTGAGCCGCCTCACCAACTTCCACCCGGTGGGCCGCCTCGCCGAGTACCGCTACTACGACATGGACGGCGTCGTGGCGAGCGCCCTCGACCTGTCCGACGAGCTCGTCGCAGCCCACAACTAAACGACCGCGCCGCGCGCCCGGCAAGCCCCGGGCGCGTCTGCGCACGAGACACCAGGAGGCCCATTCGGGCACCCCAGGGAGTGAACCGTGACTACAGGCAAGACCATCACCTTCGGCATTCCGTGCTACAACTCGGCGGAGTACATGGACCATTGCATCACCTCGATCCTCGAGGGCAGCGACTACGCCGACGACGTGCAGATCGTCGTCGTCGACGACGGCTCCACGAAGGACAACACCTACGAGAAGGCGCTCGAGTGGCAGAATCGCTACCCGAACATCGTCGAGGCCGTGCACCAGGAGAACGGTGGCCACGGCATGGCCGTGCTCGCCGCGCTCGAGCACGCCAAGGGCCTGTACTTCAAGGTTGTCGACTCCGACGACTGGCTCGACGACGACGCCCTCTCCAAGCTGCTCTCGACCCTGCGCGACTTCGAGTGGCGCGACATGCGTGTCGACCTCGTCATCACCAACTACGTCTACGAGCACGTCGAGGACAACACGCAGAACGTCATCGACTACAAGTACGTGCTCAAGCGCAACAAGGTCATCACCTGGGACAAGATCGGCCACTTCAACATGGCCCAGAACCTGCTGATGCACTCGCTGTGCTACCGTACCGACATTCTGCGCGACGGCGGCGTGCCCATGCCCGCCCACACCTTCTACGTGGACAACATCTACGCCTACGTGCCGCTGCCGCGCTGCAAGACCCTCTACTACCTCGACGTCGACCTCTACCGCTACTTCATCGGCCGAGAGGACCAGTCGGTCAACGAGAAGGTCATGGTGAGCCGCATCGACCAGCAGCTGCGCATTACGCGCATCATGATGGACGCCTACCACCTCTACGACGACGTCAAGATCCCTGAGCTGCGCAGCTACATGATTGGCTACTTCACCCTTATGATGGCCGCATGCTCGATCTTCTCGCGCATGTCCGACGCGCCCGACGCGATGGAGAACTGCGAGGCGCTCTGGGAGCACCTCAAGGAGTACGACAAGCGCATGTACCGCCGCGCCCGCATGGGCATCGTGGGCCTTGCCACGAACCTTCCCACCAAGGTGGGCGAGAAGTTCACGCTGGGCATCTACCGCATCGCCTCGAAGCTCGTGAAGTTCAACTAGGCCGAGCTCGCGGGCTAGACCGTGCTCTTACAAAGCAGGAGGGCCGTCCGGGCGACTCGGGCGGCCCTCCTGCTATTTCTGGGACACTTCCGCCCGTAGCTTTTCTGTCCCAAACTGCAGGAAAAGTGGGACAGATAGGCTACGGGCGAAACTGTCCCAGTTAGTGACAGAGCTCCCAGAAGGCCACGGCCGTGGCGGCCGCAACGTTGAGCGAGTCGACCCCGTGCTGCATGGGGATGCGCACGGTCACGTCGCAGGCCTCGATCGTGGAGTTGGCGAGGCCGTCACCCTCGGTGCCAAAGAGCATTGCGAGCCTGTCGATGCCGCGCAGGCGCTCGTCCCCAAGCGAGTAGGAGTCGTCTCGCAGAGCGAGCGCCGCCGTCTTGAAGCCACGGGCGCGCAGCAGGCCAATGCCGTCCGTCCTGCCCTGCTCGGCAGGCCAGCTGCCAAAGCGCGCCCATGGCACCTGGAAGACCGTGCCCATGCTCACGCGAACGGCGCGGCGCACGAGCGGGTCGCAGCAGGTGGGGGTGAGAAGGACGGCGTCTATCCCCAGGGCCGCGGCGCTCCTCATCGCGGCGCCCACGTTCGTGGCGTCGGTGACGCCCTCGAGGACGGCGAGGCGGCGGGCGTCAGGCAGCTCGTCCAGCAGCGTGGCGGCGCTCCTCTCGGCGGGGCGGCGCATGGCGCACAGCACGCCGCGGGTCACGTTGTAGCCCACGAGGCGGCAGATCTGGTCGTGGGGGAGCACATAGACGGGCACGTCGGGCGTGGGCACGATGCTCACGTGCCCCGCGCTCTCGCGCACCTCCCCGCCATTCGCGAGGGCAAGGACGTCTGCCACGAGGTTCGCCTCGGTCTCGAGCTGGCGCTCCTCGAGCAGAAGCGACAAGGGGGCAAGCCCACTTGCCAGCGCCACGCGCACGACCTTCTCGGATTCCGCCACAAGAATCGAGGCGTTGCGCTCGAGGCGGCTGCGCAGCTGGCGCTCGGTGAGGCGCGCGTAGACGTCGAGGCGGGGGTCGTCTGCCGTGTCAATTCGTACGATGCCCAAGGTTTCCTCCCCTTGGCCGGGCGCTCCCGGCCCCGCGCGCCGCCATGGCTGGAGCGGCGCGTCTGTTCCTTTAATTGGCTCCTATCGGCGGGGGTGAGCGTCCCCGCCATGCGCTACCATACAGCATGCGAGAGATTCGAGGAAACGTCTTGGCCGCATCCGTCGCGGCTGCTAGGGGAATCGCAATGGGCAAGGTATTTGGCGGCGGTAAGGCCGCTCGGGGTAAGCACGCGGCAAGGGGCGGGGCAGTGCCCACGGCCACCCTCCTGGGTGCCGAGCCGGCCGCGCCCCAGTCTCCCGCGCCGGGCATGCCCTCAGACCCCGCTCCCAAGGATGGCCGTGGCCGCAAGGTGGCGCTCATCGTCGCGGGCGTCCTCGTGGGTGTCGTCGCGGCCGTCTATCTCGTGGGATTTGCGGTCTTCTCGTTCATCTTCTATCCCAACACGCAGCTCAACGGGGCCGACGTGTCGCTCAGGCCTGCCTCCGAGGTGAGCGAGGCCGCGGCCTCGGGGCTCGACTCGTTCACCGCAGAGATCGAGGGCGACGGGTTCTCGACCACGCTCAAGGGTACCGACGTCGACCTCGCGTTTGACACGGCCGCCTATGCCCGCGCGCTTCTAGGCCAGCAGACGGCCTGGGCCTGGCCCGTGTGCGTCATGGGGGAGCACCAGATCGAGAGCGCGGGCGGCGCCACCTATGACGCCGACAAGCTCAAGAGCGTGCTGGGCGGCGCCATCTCGACCTTCAACGAGGGCGCCACGCAGCCCGTCGACGCCACGATTGGCTTTGACGAGGCGAGCCAGGCCTACGCCGTCGTGCCCGAGCAGCTTGGCACGGCCCTCGATGCGGACGCCACGATCGCGTACGTGGGCGAGCAGCTCACAAGCCTCACCGACACCATCAGGCTTGGCAAGGACTGCCTGGCCCGACCGAGCGTCACGTCCGATGACGAGAAGCTCGCCGAGGCGGCCAAGAACGCCAACCGCTTTATGACGGCCGACATCCCGCTCACGATGGGCGGCGTCGTGGCGGGCGAGGTCACGCGCACGCAGATTTCTTCCTGGATCACGCTCGACGACCAGCACAACGCCACGCTCGACGAGAACAAGCTCAAGGACTGGGTCAAGACCGAGGTCGCCGCCAAGTACGACACCCGCGGCGCCGCGCGCACCTACACCCGCCCCGACGGCAAGGTCGTGACGGTCGCCGCCACGGGCTCCAGCCACTGGGACGATGCCTACGGCTGGGTCACCGACGAGGTCGCGCTCACTGACGCGCTCAAGGCGGCCGTCGAGGCCGGCTCGACCGACGCCATCGAGATTCCCACCAAGGAGACGGCCCAGAACGTGCCCGACGCGGGCCTCAGAGACTGGGGCAACCGCTACATCGACATCGACCTGGCCGAGCAGCACGTGCGCATGTACGACGACTCGGGCGCCCTCGTCTGGGAGAGCGACTGCGTCACCGGCGACCACGCCAAGGGCCACGACACGCCCACCGGCGTCTACGTCCTCAACAGCTGTCGCGCCTCGGGCGACGTCGTGCTGCGCGGTGCCATCGACCCGGCCACCAACCAGCCCGAGTACATCAGCCACGTGAGCTATTGGATGCCCTTCATTGGCAACTCGTGGGCCCTGCATGACGCCAGCTGGCGCAGCCGCTTTGGCGGAGACATTTACCAGTACGCCGGTAGCCACGGCTGCGTGAACCTGCCCGGCGACAAGGCCAAAGAGCTCTTTGGCCTGTGCAAGGTCGGCGACGTGGTGGTCGTCCACAACTAGCACCATCGGGGCGGGCCGCTTGGCTCGCCCTTTTCTTTGCGCGTGCCATGGGGCAGGCCTGCGTGCCAAGGGGGCGGGGCTGTTGACACGCCGGGGCGCGGCGGGGCCATCGTGCGTCATGAGGCGAGCCCGCCTGCGCTCGCGGGTGCATCTGCCCGGAGCGCCTTCGCTACTCGTGGTGGGCGAGCGCGCCCTCGATCCTCTCGTACCCCGCCTGCGCGAGCCTCACCACGGTCGCGTCGAGGAGCGCCGCCGCCGCAAGCGAGATGAGGTAGCAGGCCAGCGTGCACGCGACCCACGCCATGACGCAGGCGGGCCCGCCCCTGCTGGTATCGAGTAGGCCCGCGCCCGTCGCCGTGGCAAAGACAAAGTGGATGACGCCCGCCTGCAGCAGGTAGATACCGTAGGAGTGGCGCGCCACCCAGGTGATGGCGGCGCTTGTCCGCCGGCCACGCACGCAGATCTTGGCAAAGAGGCAAAACACCGCGATGGTCGTCACGACCCACGAATAGTCCGGGTTGTGCGGCTCGAAGCCAAGTAGGGCGAGCAGGGCCACGCACGGCCACGCGACCCACCCCAGAACGCAGATGGCTCGGGCGCCTCGCTCGCCATAGAGCTCGGGAACCCTTTCGGCAAGGTATCCCAGGCAGAAGTAGGGCAGGTAGCTGCCGAGGAGCGTTGACGCCGGGAAGAGGTGGTTCGCGATACCCAGCAGCCCCTCGGTCGTCGCAGACGGGAACGCCATCTCGACGAGCTGGCCCGCGAGCCCCCATAGCGACAGCGCGACCGTTATGGACAGCGCGAGCCTCGTCTGGCGCCTGTCCAGATTCGAGAAGAGCGCGTAGAGCAGCGGCGCCACCATGAGGCAGGGGATGAGCGCGGGCACGAACCAGTACTGCGCCCCCATGGTCTGCCAGACCCAGGTGAGGTAGGTGTCGACTCCCAGCACCTCGCTTCCGGTGAGGCAGAAGGCGGCGTAGACGAGCGTGGCGTAGACCAGCAGCGGCACCACGATCGTCTTGGCCTTGTGCGAGAGGTATCGGCCGTAGTCCTGCCTGAGGGGCCGGATGGCAAAGAAGCCCGATAGGGCAAAGAAGACGGGGTCGCAGACGAGGGCCAGGCGTTCGAGGGCGGGCGCCGCGTCGACGCCGCAGACGAGCGGCAGGTAGCGCGCGCTGTGGCACACGACGACCAACAGCATCGAGAGCGACCTGAGCAGGTCCCAGTTTGCCATTCTCTTGCTTACGGCCATCCGTCCTCGTTTCGCCGTGGCCCGTCCGGGCGGGTTTGTGTTTACTGGCCCTGATTATCCGCCACGCACGGCCGCTTGCGCTCGAGGCCGTCGCCCGCGTGGCCTGCCGCGCCCATGGCGCTCGACGCGTCCGCCCACCCGTCTCCGCCCGTGAATCAAATGACTACGCAAACGTGTACATTTGATGGGCTTGCGTCGCTCGCGGGCCCGCGGGGCTAGGATGGCCTCACGACCACGGGCGAGGGAGACGCATGCGCACAAACGTTATGGACGGGCAACGCACCAAGTACCTCGAGCTTCTCTCCGAGAAGTTCCCCACGTGCCAGGCCGTCTACACCGAGATCATCAACCTCGAGGCCATCCTCAACCTTCCCAAGGCCACCGAGCACTTCATATCAGACGTCCACGGCGACTACGAGCAGTTCGACCACATCATCAACAACTGCTCGGGCGTCATCCGCGAGCGCGTGCGCGCGGTCTTCCGCCATCGCCTCACCGCGGGAGAGCAGGCCGACCTGTGCACCCTCATCTACTATCCCGACGAGCGCCTCAAGCGCGCCGCCGCCGCGCACCTCGATACGCCCACGTGGTACCGCACCGCGCTGTCGCAGCTCATCGAGCTCGCGCGCTATCTGTCGGACGCCTACACCCGCTCCAAAGTACGCAAGGCCATGCCCGTCGCCTACGCCTACATCATCGACGAGCTGCTGCACGCGAGTCCCGGCGAGCCCACGAGCCGCGTCGCCTACCACGAACGCATCGTCGACTCGATCATCGAGACGGGCAGCGTCTGCGACTTCATCAAGAGCCTCGCCGCCCTCATCAAGCGCCTGGCAGTCGACCACGTCCACGTGGTGGGCGACGTCTTCGACCGCGGCGCGCGCGGAGACGCGATCCTCGACCACCTCATGGGCTACCACTCGCTCGACATCCAGTGGGGCAACCACGACATCTGCTGGATGGGCGCCGCGGCTGGCTCCGAGGCCTGCGTGGCGGCCGTGGTGCGCAACAACATCCACTACCAGACGCTCGACATCCTCGAGGGCTCCTACGGCATCTCCCTGCGCGAGCTCGCGCTCTTCGCCGCCCAGACCTACCGCGATGGCGACGTGCTCTCCGTGGCCGAGAAGGCCATCAGCGTGATTCTCTTCAAGCTCGAGGGCCAGCTCATCGAGCGCCGCCCCGAGTTCGACATGGCAGCGCGCCGCCTTCTGGGAGGCGTCGACCCGCAGGCGGGCACCGTCCGCATCGACGGCTCCACGTACGAGCTCTCCACCAGCGACTTCCCCACGCTCGACCCCGCACGACCCTACGAGCTCACGGCAGGGGAGAGGCGCGTCGTCGACGGCCTCGTCGAAAGCTTCACCTCGAGCCGCCGCCTGCGCCGCCACGTCGACTTCCTCTACGAGCACGGCTCGGTCTACCTCACCTACAACGGAAACCTGCTGTTCCACGGCTGCGTGCCCATGCGCGCCGACGGGAGCTTCCGTCCGGTGCGCATCGCCGGCAGGCACCTCGCTGGCCGCGCCTACCTCGACGCCTGCGACCGCATGGCGCGCATCGCCTGGCACGAGCGCACACCCGAGGCCCTCGACTGGATGTGGTACCTGTGGTGCGGGCTCGACTCGCCCCTGTGCGGCCGTACCATCAAGACCTTCGAGCGCACCTTCGTGCGCGACCGCTCCACCTGGGCCGAGCAGGACGACCCCTACTTCGAGCTTGCGTGCCGCGCCGACGCCTGCGAGCACGTACTCGCGGAGTTTGGCCTCTGTGGCCCCGCCTGCCACATCGTGAACGGGCACACGCCCGTCTCGCGCAGGAGTGGCGAGAGCCCGGTGCGCGGCGGCGGCAGGCGCCTGGTCATCGACGGCGGCTTCTGCCGCGCCTACCACTCCAAGACCGGCATCGCCGGCTACACGCTCATCGTCGACGCCCAGGGCATGCGCATCAAGGCGCACCGTCCCTACGCGGACATCGACGACGTGGTGGCCGACGGGGGCGACATCTACTCCGACGACGACCAGCTCGAGGTCAACGGCCGCCCCCTCATCGTCGCCGACACCGACACCGGATCGCACATCCGCGCCCAGATCGATGACCTCACGGCCCTGCTCGATGCCTACCGCTGCGGCGACCTGCCCGAACGGGGAGGGTCTGCGGGGTTTGTCTCGCCTTTGAATTAACCGGGGGCACTTGGGTATCCTTGCAACTACACGATTCGGGGGCGCGCCCGCTGGCGGCGTTGCCCCCGCGTCTCGACGCAAGGACGAGGGATGGATAACAAGAAGAAACGACAGTCGATGATTCTGTACGTGATCATCGCGATCGCGGCCATCGTCGCGCTCAACTCGGTCGTGTACCCGAGCATCGAGCGCGCCACGGTCAGCGACGTGAGCTACAGCGAGTTCATCGACATGGTGGACGCCGACAAGGTCGACGAGGTCTCGCTCGACACGAGCTCGGGCAAGATCACCTTCACCGCCAAGGGCGACTCCAACACCACCTACCGCACCAACGAGTGGCCGAGCGACGACTCGCTGGCCGAGCGCCTCAACAAGCACGGTGTGACCTACTCGGCCCAGATCGCCGACCAGAGCTCCGGCATATGGACCTACCTGCTGCTGGTCTACGGCCTGCCCATACTGCTCGCCATCGTCGGCGGCATCTGGCTCAACCGCCGCATGAAGAAGGCCATGGGAGACTCCCCGTCGATGAACTTTGGCGGGGGCGGCGGCTTTGGCATGGGCGGAGGCCTGGGCAAGAGCCACGCCAAGGAGGTCAAGGGCGAGGAGACGGGCGTCAAGTTCGCCGACGTCGCCGGCCAGGACGAGGCCAAGGAGTCGCTCGAGGAGATCGTGAGCTTCCTCAAGAACCCCGACAAGTACACCGCCATCGGCGCCCGCTGCCCGCGCGGCGCGCTACTCGTGGGTCCTCCGGGCACGGGCAAGACGCTGCTTGCCAAGGCCGTCGCCGGTGAGGCCGGCGTGCCCTTCTTCCAGATCGCGGGCTCCGAGTTCGTCGAGATGTTCGTCGGCCGCGGCGCCGCCAAGGTGCGCGACCTGTTCAAGCAGGCCAAGGAGAAGGCCCCCTGCATCATCTTCATCGACGAGATCGACGCCGTGGGCAAGAAGCGCGACGGCTCGCTTAACTCCAACGACGAGCGCGAGCAGACCCTGAACCAGCTCCTCTCCGAGATGGACGGCTTCGACAACCAGAAGGGCATCGTCGTGCTCGCCGCGACCAACCGCCCCGAGTCGCTCGACCAGGCGCTGCTGCGCCCCGGGCGCTTCGACCGCCGCATCCCCGTCGAGCTGCCCGACCTCGCGGGCCGCGAGGCCATCCTCAAGATCCACGCCAACGACGTCAAGATGGAGGGCGGCATCGACCTGGGCGTCATCGCCCGCTCGACCCCCGGTGCCTCGGGCGCCGACCTCGCCAACATCATCAACGAGAGCGCCCTGCGTGCGGTGCGCTTTGGCCGCAAGCGCGTGACGCAGGAGGACCTCGTCGAGAGCGTCGACGTCGTCATCGCCGGCGAGAAGAAGAAGTCCACGGTTCTCTCCGAGCACGAGAAGGACGTCGTCTCCTACCACGAGACGGGCCACGCCATCGTGGCGGCTGCCCAGAAGGGCTCGGCGCCGGTTTCCAAGATCACGATCGTGCCGCGCACCTCGGGCGCCCTGGGCTTCACCATGCAGGTCGAGGAGGACGAGCACTTCCTCACGACCCGCCAGGAGGCCAAGAACAAGATCGCCGTCCTGTGCGGCGGCCGCGCCGCCGAGGAGCTCATCTTTGGCGAGATGACCACGGGTGCCAGCAACGACATCGAGAAGGCCACGAGCATCGCCCGCGCCATGGTGACCCAGTACGGCATGTCCGACAAGTTCGGCATGGTTGCCCTGGGCCAGCAGCGCAACCGCTACCTGGGCGGCGGCGCCGAGCTCACCTGCTCCGAGGGCACCGCGCAGCAGATCGACGCCGAGGTGCAGCGCCTCGTGGAGGAGGGGCACCAGCAGGCCCTCAACACCCTCAAGGCGCACCGCTTCAAGTTGCACGAGATCGCGCATTACCTGCAGAAGAAGGAGACGATCACGGGCGAGGAGTTCATGAACATGTTCACCCGCGACGACGGCTTCGCGCCCAACCTTCCGAAGACTGAGTAGCGTCACTTTTAGCGAGCCATGGAAGGCCCCAGGGCCTCACTTGAGCGTCCTCGCCCGGCAGAGCCGGGCTGCGGAATGCTCTGCGTGAGGCCCTGGGACCTTCCTTCTTGCAGCGACTCCAGTGCGTTCGAGGGGCGCGAAGCCGGGTAGGGCGCGGGACGCGGAGTTTTGGTCGGAAGTGAAACGCGGGTAGGGAGGGGTTGGGGGCTTCGCGAAGAACATTTCGCAGAGCGACGTAGTCGGTCGAAGACGTTCGAGAGAAGCTCCCAACCCCTCCCGGCCGGTTCGTCTCGACACGGTGCGTAACGCGCATTTGTTGTTGCTGAAAGTGCATTCGGGTGCGTCCGTGGTACTATGGGCACTTGAAAAGCTGTGATGGGGACGAGTAGGCGGTCCGCGCAGGCCCAAAGCGAGCGGGGATGGTGGGAGCCCGCGGCTGCGTCCGTTCGAATATCACCCCGGAGCTGTGGCCCCAACGGGCGCGCGAGCGTCCCAGTAGGCGTCACCGGACATGGCCGTCGTCACAGGCCAGCCGAGTAAGGCGAGTTTCTCGCCCGCTGGGTGGTTAGCGAAACGCACGCGGCATTCAGCCGTTCTAGAGCGCTTCGTCCCGGCGGCCGGGGCGGGCGCTTTTTTCGTGCGCGGACGGGCCACAGGCCCCAAGGCTCACGGGCGCTCGGCGGATGCGGGAAGAGGCCCCGCGAAAGGAGCAAGAGGCTAGGCAATGGCAAACGAGTACAAGAAGTCGATGAACCTCCCGTCGACGAGCTTCCCCATGAGGGCAAGCCTCGCGACGCGCGAGCCCGAGCGCCTCAAGGTGTGGCGCGAGAACAACGTCTACGAGATGGCGCGCAAGAAGAACGCCGGCCACGACAAGTTCGTGCTGCACGACGGCCCTCCCTACGCCAACGGCCCGATCCACATCGGCCACGCCATGAACAAGGTTTCCAAGGACATCATCAACCGCTACTGGATGATGCAGGGCCGCGACGTCCCCTACGTCCCGGGTTGGGATTGCCACGGCCAGCCCATCGAGCACAAGGTCGAGGAGAAGGTCGGCACCGCCAAGTTCAACGAGATGCCCACCGCCGAGATCCGCGAGATGTGCAACAAGTTCGCCGTCGAGAACATCGAGCTGCAGAAGTCGGGCTTCCGTCGTCTGGGCGTCCTCGGTGACTGGGACCACCCCTACCTCACCCTCTACCACCAGCACGACGCCGCCGACATCGAGGTCTTCAAGGCCATGTTCGACAAGGGCATGATCTACCGCGGCCGCAAGCCGGTGCACTGGTGCAAGCACTGCCACACGGCCCTTGCCGAGGCAGAGATCGAGTATGGTGACGAGACGAGCCCCTCGATCTTCGTGCGCTTCGAGCTCACGAGCAAGCCGGCCGGCCTCGAGTCGTTCGACGGCCCCGTCGACTTCATCATCTGGACGACGACCCCCTGGACCATCCCGTCCGACCAGGCCGTCTCCCTCAAGCCCGGCGAGTCCTACGTCGCCGTCGAGCACGACGGCCGCGCCGAGGTCATGCTCGAGGCCCTCGCGCCCAAGTGCTGCGAGGAGTTTGGCTGGGACTACACCCCCGTCCAGGTGAACGGCGAGCCCTACGTGGTCCCCGCCGAGACCTTCTACCACCTCCACTACAAGCAGCCCGTCTTTGACGGCATCGAGGGCGTCGCCCTGCTCGCCGACTACGTTGGTGTCGACGACGGCACCGGCATCGTCCACAACTCGCCCGGCCATGGCGCCGACGACTACTACGTCTGCGTCAAGGAGGGCATGGACATCTGCATGCCCGTCGACGATGACGGCAAGTTCTACGTGGGCGACGAGTTTGGCACCGGCGGCCCGTTCTCCGGCATGGACACCGACGAGGCCAACCCCCACGTCATCGAGTTCCTGCGCGAGCGCGGCACGCTCGTGGCCGAGAAGAAGATCACGCACAGCTACCCGCACTGCTGGCGCTGCCACCAGCCGGTGCTGTTCCGCGCCACCGACCAGTGGTTCGTCTCCATGGACAAGACCGACCTGCGCGGCCAGGCGCTCGATGCCATCGAGCACAAGGTCGACTGGTACCCGGCCCGCGCCCAGAACCGCATCCACGCCATGGTCGAGGGTCGCCCCGACTGGTGCATCTCGCGCCAGCGCAACTGGGGCGTGCCCATCCCGAGCTTCACGTGCCAGGACTGCGGCGAGACCGTCATGAACGACGCCACGCTCGACGCCGTCATCAAGCTCTTCCACGAGAAGGGCTCCGACGCCTGGTTCACCGACGAGCCGGCCAGCTACCTGGGCGAGGCCTGCACCTGCACCAAGTGCGGCGGCCACAACCTCAAGGCCAACAAAGACATCCTCGACGTCTGGTGGGACTCCGGCGTCTCCTGGAAGGCCGTCTGCGAGTACCGCGACGAGCTGCGCTACCCGGCTGACATGTACCTCGAGGGCTCCGACCAGCACCGCGGCTGGTTCCACAGCTCGCTGCTCACCTCGGTGGGCGCCAACGGTGAGCCTCCCTACAAGGCGGTCGTCTCCCAGGGCTTCACGCTCGACGGCCAGGGCCGCAAGATGAGCAAGTCGCTTGGCAACGTCATCGACCCCAACAAGGTCTGCGACGAGATGGGCGCCGACATCCTGCGCCTGTGGGTCGCCTCGACCGACACGAGCTATGACGTGGCCGTCGACCACGAGATCCTCGCCCGCACCTCCGACGCCTACCGCCGCTTCCGCAACACGTTCCGCTTCCTGCTGGGCGAGCTCGAGGGCCAGTTCGACCCCGCGACCGACCTCGTGCCGGTCGACGAGATGGAGAGCTACGATCGCCTCGTGCTGGCTCGCGCCTGCGAGATGCACGAGAAGGTCAGCGAGGCCTACGCCGGCTACCGCTTCTACCAGGTCTACCGCGCGCTCTACGACTTCGTCGTGACCGAGCTGTCCAACGGCTACCTCAACGCCACCAAGGACCGCATGTACTGCGACGAGCCCGAGGCCAGGAGCCGCCGCAGTGCCCAGACCTGCTGGTACTACCTGCTCGAGATGCTGCTGCGCGACCTCCAGCCGATCCTTGCCTTCACGACCGACGAGGTCATGGCGCACCTGCCCGAGAGCGCCCGCGACGGCCAGCAGTTCGCCGCCCTGCTTGACTGGTGGCAGGCCCCGCTCACCCACGAGCAGGTCGAGGAGCTACTCCCCGAGTACAACGTGATGCTCGAGGCCCGCGGCGCCTTCACCAAGGCCAACGAGGCCGCCCTCGCCGCCGGCACCGTCTCCGAGAAGACGAGCCAGGCCACCCGCTGCGTGCTCACGCTGCCGGCCGAGCAGCTCGAGCTCGTCCGTGGTGCCGAGGACATGCTCGCCGAGGCCTTCGTCTGCTCCGAGGTCGAGCTCGCCGAGGGCGACGAGCTCGCCTGCGAGGTCCTTCCCGCCCATGGCGAGAAGTGCCCGCGCTGCTGGAACTGGCGCACGCTCGGCACCGACGGCCTGTGCTGCCGCTGCAGCCACGCCGTCGCCCTTACCGGCAAGGACGCGTAGCCCGTGGCCGGCAACAAGCGCATAGCCGTGTTTGGCGGGGTCGCCGTCGCCGCCGTCGTGCTCGACCAGGTCTCCAAGGCCTGGGCGCGCACGGCGCTGGCCGGCGGCCCCGCGCCGCTCGTCCCCGGCGTCATGGACCTTGCGCTCGTCATGAACACGGGCGCCGCCTTCTCCATCGGCTCGGGGTCCACCTGGGTCTTCGTGATCCTCGCCGCCGCGATATGCGCCGCCTGCGCCGTCTGGGTGGTGCACGAGAAGGCCATGCCCGCCCCGCTCGCCGCAGCGCTCGGCGCCGTCGCGGGCGGTGGCGCCGGCAACCTCATCGACCGCGTCATCGCCGGCCAGGTAACCGACTTCTTTGCCACGGCCTTCATTGACTTCCCGGTCTTCAACGTCGCCGACATCTTCGTGACCTGTGGCGTCATCCTCTCGCTCATCCTCGCGTGGCGCTTCGACGCCGCCCGCGACGGCAGGGGCCAGACGGGGGAGGACAACTAGTGGCGCGCACCAGGGTCGTCAACCTGCTCGTGGGTCCCGAGGCCGACGGCGCCCGCCTCGACGCGTTCCTCGCCGCAGGCGAGGGCATGCCGTCGCGCTCGGCTTGCGCCAAGCTCGTGGAGGCGGGGCTCGTCACCATCAACGAGACGCCCGCCACCTCTAAGAGCGAGAAGGTGCTGCTGGGAGACCGCGTGCGCGCCACCGTCGAGGAGGCCGAGCCGCTTGTCCCCGAGGGTGGGCTTGCCCCCAACCCCTACATCGACCTCGACATCCGCTACGAGGACGAGCACCTCATCGTGCTCTCCAAGCAGGCGGGCCTCGTGTGCCACCCCAGTCCCGGGCACGTCGACGACACACTCGCCAACGCCCTCGTCGCCCACTGCGGACTTGCGCACCTGGGGACGCTCCAGGGCGACGACCGCCCGGGCATCGTGCACCGCCTCGACATGGACACCTCGGGCCTCATGCTCGCGGCCAAGGACGACGAGACTCAGAAGGCCCTGCAGGACCTCATTCGCCTGCGCACGCTCGACCGCCGCTACGTCACGCTCGTGTGGGGCTACGTCGCGGCCGACTCCGGCACCATCGACACCGGCATCGCCCGCTCGACGCGCGACCGCATCCGCATGGCGGTCTCCGACGACCCCGGTGCCCGCGAGGCCATCACGACCTTCCGCGTGCTCGAGCGCTTCGAGGCGGGCCGCCGCGACGAGGGCTACACGCTGCTCGAGTGCCACCTCTACACGGGGCGCACCCACCAGATCCGCGTGCACATGCGCCACATCAACCATCAGGTCATCGGCGACCCGCTCTACGGCAGGGGAGACCTTGCCCAGAACCTGGGCCTCACCAGGCAGTTCCTCCACTCCTGGAGCGTCTCGTTCGCGCATCCCGCGTCCGGAGAGACCGTAGAGCTTCGCGACACGCTTCCACAAGACCTGAAGGGTGTACTAGAATCGCTCGACAGCCGCAGCATGGGCCGCACGCCCGCGGGGGAGCGCATCGTCCCCGCGCTGCTCGGCCGCTAGCCGAGCCCGCGCCCGCCTGCGCATCGATACGCTTCGAACAAGAGCATCGAGAGGTCACTCGTGGAATTCAATCGCCTGGGTCTCACGCCCATCGTCATCTTCAACCTCATCATCTGGGTGTTTTTCACCTTCGCCTACCTCTACCAGTTCGTCTACATCCTGGTGACGCTGAGGCGCGGCGAGGTCAAGCTCCCCGAGGCCAAGAGGAACCACCGCTACGCCTTCTTCATCGCGGCGCACAACGAGGAGTCGGTCATCGCCAACCTCGTGCAGTCGATCAAGCAGCAGGACTACCCCAGCGAGTTCATCGACGTGTTCGTGGTGGCAGACGCCTGCACCGACCGCACGGCCAAGGAGGCCCGCCGCGCCGGCGCCATCGTCTACGAGCGCAACGACCTGGCGCGCAAGGGCAAGAGCTGGGTGCTCGACTACGGCTTCGACCGCATCCTCAACGAGTACCCTGACAAGTACGAGGCCTTCTTCGTCTTCGACGCCGACAACCTGCTGAGCCCCACCTACGTGCGCGAGATGAACAAGGTCTTCGACCAGGGCTATCTCGTCGCCACGAGCTACCGCAACTCCAAGAACTTCGACTCGAGCTGGATCAGCTCGGCCTACGCCCTGTGGTTTTTGCGCGAGGCCAAGTTCCTCAACAACTCGCGCATGCAACTTGGCACCGGCTGCGCCATCTCGGGTTCGGGATGGATGGTGTCTTCGCGCATCATCCAGGGCATGCACGGCTGGGACTTCCACACTCTCACCGAGGACATCCAGTTCTCGACCTTCTGCGCGGCCAACGGCATCCAGATCGCCTACGCCCCCGCGGAGTTCTATGACGAGCAGCCCATCACGCTAGCTGCCTCCTGGACGCAGCGCATGCGCTGGACCAAGGGCTTCTACCAGGTGTTCTTCTCCTACGTGGGAGACCTGTTCCACGGCATCAGGTCCAAGCGCTTCGGCTCCTACGACATGCTCATGACGATCGCGCCGGGCAACATCCTCACGCTCGTCTCGGCCCTGGTGAACGCCGCCTACCTCATCATCGGCTCGCTCTCGCACGGTTTTCTTGCCACGCAGAACGAGATCTCGATGGCGGTGGGGTCGCTGTTCATGACGTTCGCCTCGATGTACGTGACGTTCTTCCTGCTCGCGATCATCACGACCATCTCGGAGCGCAAGCACATCCACTGCCGCAAGGGCAGGCGCTGGCGCATCTTCACCAACCTGTTCACGTTCCCACTGTTCATGATGACCTACATCCCCATCACGGTGGCGGCGCTGTTCATGAAGGTCGAGTGGGTGCCCACCAAGCACACGGTCTCGATCTCGGCGAGCGACATCGCCGCGCAGGACGGCGAGTAGTTAGAACTCTTTGCGAGGGGCGCCTCGCGGCTGCGTGCCGCCGGGCGCCCCTCGCCATACCTGCAAGACGGTTTGGTCGCCTAACAAAGTTCAAGGTAGCGCGTTCGAATGCACACGCTACAATTGTCAACTATCAGTCGGCGCGCGGTTTGCCAAAACGGGCGACCGCAAGGGCAGAAAGGGAGTCACCTACATGGCAACGTTCTTCGAGGGCGAGTCGCACACCTTCTCTGAGTACCTGCTGGTCCCCGGATACTCCTCGTCGGAGAACGTGCCGGCAAACGTGTCGCTCAAGACGCCCCTGTGCCGCTACAAGAAGGGCGAGGAGCCCCGCATCACCCTCAACATCCCCATGGTCTCCTCGATCATGCAGTCCGTCTCCGGCCAGCGCATGGGCGTCGCCCTTGCCACCGAGGGCGGCATGAGCTTCATCTACGGCTCCCAGACCCCCGAGTCCGAGGCGGCCATGGTCAAGCGGGTCAAGGACTACAAGGCCGGCGTCGTCGAGAGCGACTCGACCCTCACCCCCGACATGACCATGGAGCAGGTCATGGACCTCAAGCAGCGCACCGGCCACTCCACCATGCCCGTCACCGACGACGGCACCCCGCACGGCAAGCTCGTGGGTATCGTCACGAGCCGCGACTACCGTCCCTCCCGCGACGACCACCAGGCCAAGGTCGCCACGTTCATGACCCCGCGCGAGAAGCTCGTCGTGGGCACCGAGGAGACCACCCTCAAGGTCGCCAACGACATCATCTGGGATAACAAGCTCAACGCCCTGCCCATCGTCGATGCCACCGACCACCTCGTGGGCATCGTCTTTCGCAAGGACTACGACTCCCACAAGTCCAACCCCGATGAGCTGCTCGACACCAACAAGCGCTACATGGTGGGTGCGGGCATCAACACTCGCGACTACGCCAAGCGCGTGCCACTGCTGCTCGAGGCCGGTGCCGACGCCCTGTGCATCGACTCGTCCGAGGGCTACTCCGAGTGGCAGAAGCTCACGATCGACTGGATCCGCGAGAACTACGGCAACGACGTCATCGTGGGCGCCGGCAACGTCGTTGACGCCGACGGCTTCCGCTACCTCGCCGATTGCGGCGCCGACTTCGTGAAGGTGGGCATCGGCGGCGGCTCGATCTGCATCACGCGCGAGACCAAGGGCATCGGCCGCGGCCAGGCCACGGCCCTCATCGACGTGTGCCGCGCCCGTGACGAGTACTTCGAGGAGACGGGCGTCTACGTGCCGGTCTGCTCCGACGGCGGCATCGTCTACGACTACCACATGACCCTCGCCCTCGCCATGGGCGCCGACTTCATGATGCTCGGCCGCTACTTCGCCCGCTTCGACGAGAGCCCCACGAACCGCGTGAACGTCAACGGCCAGTACATGAAGGAGTACTGGGGCGAGGGCTCTGCCCGCGCCCGCAACTGGCAGCGCTACGACCTCGGCGGCGCCGCGAAGCTGTCGTTCGAGGAGGGTGTCGACTCCTACGTGCCCTACGCCGGTTCGCTCAAGGACGGCGTTGGCATGACCATCTACAAGATCAAGTCAACGATGTGCAACTGCGGCGCCAAGACGATCCGCGAGCTACAGCAGAAGGCCCGACTAACGCTCGTCTCCTCGACCTCGATCGTCGAGGGCGGCGCGCACGACGTCGTGCTAAAGGACCACAGCCAGTCCGTGAGCTACCACTAGGCCACATCTAGCAGGTCGCCCGCGGACGGCGGGCGCCTGCGTATGCGTACACGCTTGGCAGGCGCCCGAGGCTCCGTGAGGGTCTCGGGCGCTTTTGCTGCTATAGTGCATAACTTGAATGTCTGTACGACTTTTGAAGAGAGAGGTCGCGCATGAGCGACGTCAACGATACCAACGTCTCCATGGGTGACAGGTTCCCCGCCTACGACGCCTCCGCCATCGAGAGCAAGTGGCAGCGCGTCTGGGCCGAGAAGGGCACCTATAAGACCGACGAGGACCCCAACAAGCCCAAGAAGTACGTCCTCGAGATGTTCCCGTACCCCTCGGGCGACCTGCACATGGGCCATGCCCGCAACTACACCATCGGCGACGCCATGGCGCGCCAGGCCCGCATGCGCGGCTACGACGTGCTGCACCCCATCGGATTCGACGCCTTCGGCCTGCCCGCCGAGAACGCCGCCATCAAGCACAACACGCAGGCTGCCGCCTGGACGTACCAGAACATGGACAACGCCCTGTCCACGATGAAGCGCATGGGCTTCTCGTACGACTACGACCGCCTCGTGCGCACCTGCGACCCCGAGTACTACAAGTGGGGACAGTGGATGTTCCTCAAGATGTGGGAGAAGGGCCTGGCCTATCGCGCCACCTCGCCGGTCAACTGGTGCCCCAAGTGCCGTACCGTCCTGGCCAACGAGCAGGTCGTCGAGGGCCGCTGCTGGCGCTGCGACTCGATTCCCGAGAAGCGCGAGCTGTCGCAGTGGTACCTCAAGATCACCGACTACGCCCAGGAGCTGCTCGACGACCTCGACAAGCTCGAGGGCTGGCCTGAGAACGTCAAGGCCCAGCAGCGCAACTGGATCGGCCGCTCCGAGGGCGCCGAGATCGACTTCACTCTGGCCGACACCGACGGCGTGACCCCCACCGACCGTAAGATCACCGTCTTCACCACCCGCGCCGACACCCTGTTTGGCGTGAGCTTCTTCCTGCTGCCGCCCGAGAGCCCGCTTGCCGCCGAGCTCGTGGCCGGCACCGAGCACGAGGCCGCCTTCAAGGAGCTCAAGGAGGCCGCCGAGCAGGTCTCGAGCATCGACCGCCAGGGGTCCGCGCGCGAGAAGCACGGCGTCTTCACGGGCCGCTACGTCATCAACCCCATCAACGGCCGCCCGGCCCCCATCTGGGTTGCTGACTATGTGCTGCTCGACTACGGCACCGGCGCCGTCATGGGCGTTCCCTGCGGCGACCAGCGCGACTTCGACTTCGCCAAGAAGTACGGCCTCGAGATCGCCCCGATCATCTGCGAGAAGGAAGACCCGTTGTACGAGGAGCTCAAGGACGAGCGCGAGCTGCGCGTCACGAGCGTCGACTGGGACAAGGCCATGGTCGCCGAGGGCTACCTCGTGCAGTCCGGTGAGTTTACCGGCCTCAAGGGCGGCAAGCACTCCGAGGCCGAGGCCGCCATCATCTCCTGGCTCGAGGAGCGCGGTGCCGGTCGCAAAAAGGTCCAGCTCCGCCTGCGCGACTGGCTCATCTCGCGCCAGCGCTACTGGGGCAACCCCATCCCGATGATCCACTGCGACTGCTGCGGCGACGTGCCGGTTCCTTATGACCAGCTGCCCGTGACGCTGCCCGAGAACCTCAACCTCGGCGCGGGCGAGACGCTCGCCGAGTACGCCCCGTTCTACGAGACGACCTGCCCCAAGTGCGGCAAGCCCGCCAAACGCATCACCGACACGATGGACACCTTCACGTGCTCCAGCTGGTACTACCTGCGCTACTGCGACCCGCACAACGACCAGCTGCCCTTCTCCAAGGAGTCGGTCGACCGCTGGATGCCCGTCGATAACTACATCGGCGGCATCGAGCACGCCATCCTGCACCTGCTCTACAGCCGCTTCTGGACCAAGGTCCTGCGCGACCTGGGCATGATCGACGCCGATGAGCCCTTCACCAACCTGCTGTGCCAGGGCATGGTCAAGGACGAGCACGGCGACACCATGTCCAAGTCCAAGGGCAACGTCGTGCCGCCCTCGAGCGTCATCGAGCCCTACGGTGCCGACACCATGCGCCTCGTCATCCTCTTCATCGCCCCTCCCGAGAAGGACTTCGACTGGAACGAGGACGCCGTCGCCGGCGCCAACCGCTTCATAAAGCGCGCCTGGTCCATCGTCTGGAAGCTCGTCGAGGGCGCCCAGGAGGGCGAGTTCGACCCCGCGAAGCTGAGCGAGTCCGCCGCCGAGCTGTTCCGCAAGCTCAACGGCCTGGGCGACCGCTGCACGACCGACTATGACCGCGGCCAGTTCAACACCGCCATCTCGGCCATCATGGAGATTGTGAACGCCGCGAGCAAGTACGTGAACGACACCCCCGCCGAGCAGCGCGACCACGCGCTCGACTACCGCGTCGCCCACGACATCGTGGCGATTCTCGCTCCGATCTGCCCGCACTGGGCCGAGGAGCTCTTCCACGAGGCCCTGCACCGCGAGGGCTCCGTCTACAACGAGCCGTGGCCCACGTTCGACCCGGCGCTCGCCGTGGCCGACACGGTCGAGATCGCGGTCCAGGTCATGGGCAAGGTCCGCGGCCACGCCACCGTCGCCGCCGACGCCTCCAAGGAGGAGACCGAGAAGGCGGCGCTGGCCGCCGTGGCCTCCCAGCTCGAGGGCAAGACGGTCCGCAAGGTCATCGTCGTGCCCGGCAAGCTTGTGAACGTCGTCGCCAACTAGCATCTGACTCACCGGGCGGCGCCTCGCTTGGGGTGCCGCCCGCTCGTATGGGAGGTTTTGCGCATGAGGTGTCCCCACTGTGGCCAGGAGCTGGGCGAGGGCCTGCTGCCCGCGCGTTGCCCCGCCTGCGGAAGCAGGCTCTCTGCCGGCGCCTCCCATGGCGCCGAGGCGGGTTCGCGCGCCTCGGCGGACCGCGCGGCCGCCTCGCGCAGGAGCGTCGAGGGCCTCTCTGGCAGGGGAGCGGGCCGTCGCGATCGCTCGCACACGGCCAAGCGCGTCGGTCGCGTGCTGCTCGGCTTCGTGCTCGTCGTCGCCTTCGCCGCGGCTGTCGTGTTCGTCGCCTGGCGCAGCGAGATCATTGGCGGGCGCACTGTCCCCGACGTGACGGGCTGGAACAGCGCCTCGGCCACGGCCAAGCTCGAGGAGAAGGGTTTTGCCGTGGGCACCAACGAGGTGTCGGACGCCTCGAGGCAGGCGGGCGTCGTGGTGGGCGAGAGCCCCACGGCTGGCCAGCGCGTCGACGCCGGCTCGACCGTCACGATCGATGTCGTGGTTGCCGAGGCGGGCGCCTAGGATGGGCCGCCGGGCATCATCACGGATGCTACACAGTTTGCATCTTGACGCTCTAGCAGGATGTTTACTACACTGGCTTGGATAGTAGGATTGACTGAGGGATGTGGGGTGGAGTTTTCGCCCCGCATCTCTTTGTCTGTAGGTAGGCCGTGTCGCTCGCGGCCACGGATTGAAGGGAGGCCCGATGGCACAGGAAGACAAGGCCGCCGCCATTCTCCAGGCCCTCGAGGTGGCCGGTGCCGCGCATGGCGTCGACGTCCTCGAGGTCGAGCTCGTTGGTGCCACGAAGGCGCCCACGGTGCGCGTCCGCCTCGACTGGATGGACGAGGCCAAGGGAACGATCTCGCTCGACGACGTTGCGGTCCAGACCGAGTGGGTCTCCGAGGTCATCGACGTCGTCGACCCGTTCCCCGGCTCCTTCACCCTCGAGGTGAGTTCCCCTGGCCTCGACCGCCCGCTGCGCCGCGAGCGCGACTTCGAGCGCTTCGCCGGCGAGCAGGTCGCCCTCACCACGAAGGCAGTCGAGGGCCGCAAGCGCTTCTCGGGCAAGCTCGTGGGCATGAGGGACGACCTCGTCGTGATCGACACCGACGACGGCGAGCAGACCTTCGCGCTCGACGAGATTCGCCGCTGCGCCATCAAGCCCACCTTCGCCAAGGGCGAGAAGAAGACGTTCGACAAGTCGGGCGGCAAGAAGGCCCAGGGCAAGTAGCAAGACATGATGGGCGCCGCGGGCGCCTTTGGATGACACGGCCAGGAAGGATTAGCACACATGGCATCTCAGATGATGGAAGCGCTCATGGCGCTCTGCCAGGAGAAGCACATCGACGAGCTCTATCTGCTCGACCGCCTCGAGCAGTCGCTCGCGGCCAGCTACGCGACGCTCATGCACCTCGATTGGGGCGCCAAGGTCACGATCGACCGCATGACCGGCAAGATTTACGTCTACAAGCTCGTCCCTAAGGACGACTCGATGGACGAGGAGGGCAACTACACGGAGTTCGACGAGATCGACGTGACGCCCAAGGACACGAGCCGCATCGCCGCTCAGCACGCCAAGGCCGAGATCAACGCCATCGTGCGCAACGCCGCCCGCGAACAGATCTACGAGGAGTTCTCGCAGCGCGTCGGCGACATCATCACCGGCACCGTGCTGCAGTCGACCCCCGACTTCACGATCGTCAAGATCCGCGAGGGCGTCGAGGCCGAGCTGCCCCACTTCGACCGCAAGCGCCACCCCGAGGAGCGCAACGAGCGCCCCGCCGGCGAGCGCTACTCGCACAACCAGCGCATCAAGGCCGTCATCATCGACGTGCGCGACCCTAACGCCCAGATCGCCCAGCCGGTCCGCGGCGAGCACTCCCGCCCCTCGATCGTCATCTCGCGCACGCACCCCGAGCTCATCCGTCGCCTCTTCGAGCTCGAGGTCCCCGAGATCTACGACGGCGTCGTCGAGATCCGCTCCATCGCCCGCGAGCCGGGCGTGCGCTCCAAGGTCGCCGTCTCCTCGCTCGATGACCGCCTCGACCCGGTGGGCGCCTGCGTCGGCCCCAAGGGCAGCCGCGTGCGCACCGTCGTGAGCGAGCTGCGCGGCGAGCGCGTCGACGTCGTGCTGTGGGACGACGACCCCTGCAAGTGCGTCGCCAACGCCCTCTCCCCGGCGCGCGTCAACCGCGTCATCACCCTCGAGGAGGGCTTCGTCACGGCCATCGTGCCCGACGACCAGCTCTCCCTGGCCATTGGCAAGGAGGGCCAGAACGCCCGTCTCGCCGCCCGCCTCACCGGCATGCACATCGACATCAAGAACGAGTCGCTTGCCGCCGGCGTCCTGTCCCAGATGCCCGCCCCCGTCGAGGAAGCCGAGGACCTTCTCGGTGACGAGGAGGAGGGCCACCGCTGCGAGTACGTGGGCCCCTCCGGCATCCAGTGCCGCAACATGGCCCGTCCGGGCTCTCGCTTCTGTGGCGTCCACGAGAAGCTCGACCTCGTCGACGGCGCCGAGGTCTCCGACGACCCCGACTCGCTCATCTAGGGCGTTCAGGCTAACCTCACACGTCCATTTCTGACACCTCGGGCATAAACCGCCCGGTACATGCCCGTAAGGAAGGTAGGCCACATGGCAAAGACCCGCGTACATGACCTTGCCAAGGAATTTGGCATGACGAGCAAGGAGATGCTCCAGCACCTCTCCGACATGATGATTCCGGCAAAGTCCGCATCGAGCGCCCTCGAGGACGCCTACGTCATGGTCGTCCGCAAGAAGATGGCGCCGATCCTCGAGGCCCGCGCCGCAGAGATCGAGGCCGCCAAGAAGGCCGAGGCCGAGGCCAAGGAGAAGGCCGAGGCCGAGGAGCGCGCCCGCGCCGAGGCCGAGCGCATCGAGGTCGAGAAGCGCCGCGAGGCCGAGCGCAAGAAGGCCGAGGCCGAGCGCGCCCGCGCCGAGGCGGCCCGCAAGAAGGCCGAGGCCGAGCGTGCCGAGGCCGAGCGCAAGCGCAAGGAAGAGGAGGAGCGCAACCGCGTCCGCGACAACGCCCCCAAGTCCGTGCCCTCGATGACGAGCCTGCTCGACCAGATTGCCCAGCAGGAGAAGATTCTCAAGGCTCAGCGCGAAGAGCAGGCCGCCAAGAAGGCCGAGGCCAACAACAACGGAGGCCGTAGCCGCCGCGGTGGCCGCCCGCAGCGCAGCGGTGCCTCCGGCGCCACCCGCTCCAACAACAACGTGGCCGACTCCACGCCCGTGAGCCCCGAGAAGGCCGCCAAGGCCTCGCGCGGCAAGCACAAGGGCCACCGCGAGGAGGAGGGCGACCGTTACAGCCGCATGGCCAAGGCCGCCGAGGAGTACAACCGCGAGCGCGTCCTCGAGGAGGCCCGCGCCAGCGTCGAGGAGGCCTCGCGCGAGTCCACCGGCCGCCGTAAGAAGCGCAAGGAGCGCCGCCAGAAGCAGGCCGCTCAGGCCGCCAAGGAGCAGGCGATCGAGGAGGCCATCGCCAACGACCAGAACGTCGCCGAGATTGGCATGGTGAAGGTCCCCACGGGCTCCACCGTCGCCGAGCTCGCCGAGCTGCTCAACGTCCCCGCCTCCGACATCGTCAAGCGCCTGTTCCTGTTGGGCAGCCCGCTCACGATGACCCAGTCGATGTCCGACGACCTCATCGAGCTCGTCGCCGACGACCTGGGCCGCGAGGTCAAGGTCATGACCAAGGAGGAGGAGAACTCCTTCACCTTCTACGATGACCCCAAGGACCTGCTGCCGCGCGCCCCGGTCGTCACCGTCATGGGCCACGTCGACCACGGCAAGACGTCGCTGCTCGACGCCATCCGCCACACCGGCGTCGCCGAGGGCGAGGCCGGCGGCATCACCCAGGCCATCGGCGCCTCCCAGGTCAAGATCAACGACCGCGTCATCACCTTCATCGACACCCCTGGTCACGAGACGTTCACCGCCATGCGTGCCCGTGGCGCCAAGGTCACCGACATCGTCATCCTGATCGTCGCCGCCGACGACGGCGTCATGCCCCAGACGGTCGAGTCGATCAACCACGCCAAGGCCGCCGGCGTGCCCATCATCGTGGCCGTCAACAAGATCGACAAGCCCGGCGCCAACCCCGACAAGGTGCGCCAGGAGCTCACCGAGTACGGCATCATCCCGGAGGAGTGGGGCGGACAGAACATGTTCGTCAACATCTCCGCCAAGAAGAAGATCGGCATCGACGAGCTTCTCGAGACCGTTCTGCTCCAGGCAGACGTCCTTGAGCTCAAGGCCAATCCCAACACGTTCGCCTCCGGCAACGTCCTCGAGGCCAAGCTCGACCGCGGCCGCGGCTCGGTCGCCACGGTCCTCGTGACCCGCGGCACCCTGCACGTCGGCGACGCCATCGTCGCCGGTATGTCCTACGGGCGCATCCGCGCCATGCTTGACCCCAAGGGCAACACCGTCAAGGAGGCCAGGCCCTCCGACCCGGTCGAGATCCTCGGCCTGCAGAGCGTCCCCGCCGCCGGCGATGAGTTCCGCGTGTTCACCGAGGAGCGCGAGGCCCGCGCCCTGGCCGAGCAGCGCGCGCTCAAGGCTCGCATCGAGGAGCAGAACCGCGTCAAGCACGTCACGCTCGAGACGCTCTTCTCCACGATGGAGGATGCCGAGGTCAAGGAGCTCAACCTCGTCATCAAGGCCGACGTCCAGGGCTCGATCGAGGCCCTTCAGGACTCGCTCGACAAGATGGACCAGTCCGAGGTGCGCATCAACACGATCCACTCCGCCGTGGGCGCCATCACCGAGACCGACGTCACCCTGGCCGACGCCTCCAACGCCATCATCATCGGTTTTGGCGTACGCCCCGACGCCAAGGCCCGCGTTGCCGCCGAGCACCAGGGCGTCGAGATCCGCACCTACAGCGTCATCTACAAGGCCATCGAGGAGATCGACGCCGCCCGCATCGGCATGCTCAAGCCCACCGAGGAGGAGCACCAGACCGGATCGGCCGAGGTCCGCGACACCTTCAAGGTGCCCAAGGCCGGCATCGCCGCCGGCTGCATGGTCTCCGAGGGCGAGATCAGCCGCGACGACAACGTCCGCCTCGTTCGCGACGGCATCGTCGTCTTCGACGGCAAGATTGCCTCGCTGCGCCGCTACAAGGACGACGTCAAGAGCGTCAAGGCCGGCTTCGAGTGCGGTATCAGCCTCGAGAACTACCAGGACATCAAGCCTGGCGACGTCATCGAGGGCTACAAGATCATCCAGGTTGCCCGCACCGAGTAGGTTTGGGCTCCCCCGCAGCTCGCGGGGCCTGTGACTAGCGACTACGCGTGGGGCGGCCCCTTGGGGTCGCCCCGCCCCACCTAGGCAGGAGCAGACATGAAGCAGAACGCAAATTCGCGCCGCTCCGGCGAGATCGCCCGCGAGAAGCTTGCGAGCATCCTTCTCTTTGAGGTCGCCGACCCCGATCTCGACCTCGTGACCCTCACGGGCTGCGAGGTCTCCGTCGACCGCTCGTTCGTGCGCGCCTACGTCACGTGCGAGCCCGAGCGCTACGAGTCGGTCATGGCCGCCCTCGAGCGCGCCAAGGGCCGCATTCGCTCGCTGCTTGGCCGCGCCCTCGGATGGCGCGTGACGCCCGAGCTCGCGTTCTCCATCGACACCTCGACCGACGAGGCCGAGCGCATCGCCCGCGCCCTCGAGCAGCGTCCGCCCACCATCGACGTGGAGAAGGACGAGTTTGGCTACCCCATCGCCAGCGAGGCCAGCGGGGACGAGCCTTCCGAGGACGAGTCGAGCGAGGCATAGGGGAGCGCATGGACTCTGGAGACGAGCAGCTATTTGCCGAGCAGCGCGAGAAGTTCGGGCGCATAGCGCGCCTCATCGACGAGGCGACCGAGATCGTCATCTGTGCGCACACCGACCCCGACGGCGACGCCCTCGGCAGCGGCCTTGCGCTCGAGCGGATCATCTCGCAGCACTGGGAGGGCAAGCACGTCACGAGCCTTTTGGCCGATGACGCCCCCGTGCCGCGCCTGTACCGCTTCCTCCCGGGGGCGGACTGCTTCGTGCGCGCGAGCGACTACGCCGGCACGCCCGACCTGTTCATCGTGGTCGACCTGTCGGTGGCTCCGCGCCTCAACCGCGCGCAGGCCGTGCTCGAGCGCAGCGCCCACGTGGCGATCATGGACCACCATCCCTGCACCGCGCCGTTTGGCGACGTGGCCCTCATCCGCCCCGACGCCGCGGCGGCTGGCGTGATCATCGCCGAGTTCGGCCTCTTCCTTGGCGCGCACATCACGCCCGAGATCGCGAACTGCCTGTTCTGCGCCATCGTCACCGACACGGGCCGCTTCCAGTACCAGAACGCCGACTCCGAAGCCTTCGAGTGCGCGAGCATGCTCGTCGACGCGGGCGCGAGTCCCTCGATGATCTCGCTCAACGTGTACCAGAGCTTCAGGCTCGCGTACCTGCACCTCGAGAGCGTGGTCATGGGCCGCATCGTGACGTTCGACCACGGTCGGATCGCCTACAGCTACGCCACGCGCAACGACCTCGAGCGCACGGGCGCGCGCCCCGACGAGTGCGACGGCCTCATCGACGTCGTGCGCAGCGTCGAGGGCTCCGAGGTGGCGCTCTTCCTCAAGGAGCTGCCCGACGGCCGCGTGCGCGGCAACCTGCGCTCCAAGGGCAAGCACGACATCTCCGGCGTCGCCCGCCTGCTGGGCGGCGGCGGCCACAAGGCTGCGGCCGGCTTCACCTCCGAGGATGGCATCGACGCCACGCTCGCGACGGTGCTGCCGCAGCTCCAGGCGGTGCTCCATGCCGCCGACGAGGGACGAGACGTCGTCCCCACCAACCCGCAAATGAAACTCGAGCTTGGCAAAGGGGTCTGATATGCGTCGTGGGACGAGTGGCATCAACGCGCTCATAGGTGTCGACAAGCCCCTTGGCATGACCTCGCATGATGTCGTGGCGCACGTCCGCCGCGCGCTGGGCGAGCGCCGCGTGGGTCACGCCGGCACGCTCGACCCCGATGCGTCGGGCGTGCTTGTCGTGGGCGTGGGCCAGGGCACGCGCCTCATGGGCCTGCTCACGGCCGAGCGCAAGAGCTACATGGGCCTCGTGGTCTTTGGCTCTGAGACCGACACCGACGACGCCGAGGGCTCCGTCACCCGCACGGCCGACGTTCCCGCCTGGGCCTTCGACGAGGCCGCCGCGCGCGAGCGGCTGGCGTCGCTCGTGGGCAGCTTCATGCAGGTTCCGCCCGCCTACTCGGCCATCTCGGTGAACGGCGTGCGCTCCTATGCGCGCGCCCGCGCCGGCGAGCAGGTCGAGCTCGAGGCGCGTCCCGTGACGATTCACGCCGCCGAGCTCGTTGCCATCCAGAACGTCGATGGCGCCTGCGCCTGGCTCTGTTCGTTCGACGTCTCCAAGGGCTGCTACATCCGCGCCATCGCGCGCGACCTGGGGCGTGCCTGCGGCACGGCCGCCCACCTGGGCGGACTCACGCGTACGAGCTCGGGGTCCATCTCGCTGGGCTCGTGCGTGAACCTCGAGAGGCTCGAGGCCGAAGGGGCTGCCCTGCTTGACTCCGCGTCGCTCGACCCCGCGGCCTGCCTGGGCCTTCCCGCCCGCATCCTCACGGCCGCCGAGCTTGCTGATGCAGCCTGCGGAAAGCGCCTGCCCGTTGGCGCCGTGTCCTCGCAGGTGGCCGAGGGAGGACTCGTCTCGCTCGTGAACGAGGGCAAGCTCTATGGCGTCTGGCGCCGCACCGGCCGTCAGCTCGTGAGCCAGACCAACTTCCCCGCGGGCATCATGGGAGTGCGCCCATGAGCGCCGAGCCACAGGCGGCAAGTCCGCTGGGCCCTGCCTGGGACCATGTCCTGAGCGCCCCCGAGCTCGCGAAGCGTCTGGTGGCGGGCCCCGCGCTCGACCAGGCGCTCCCGCATGCCCGCATCATCGGCACAGGCGAGCGCCTCTATGCCATGACCCCGCTGGGCGAGCGCATCGGCTCGGCCGACGTCTCCTGCGTCTGCTCCGTGGGCGCCTTCGATGGCGTGCACGCGGGGCACCGTGCGCTCGTGGCGTCGGCGGTGGACGAGGCCGCCGGGCGCGGGTGCGCCTCGGTCGCCGTGACCTTCTCGCCCGACCCCGCGGCGGTTCTGTCTGGCCCGATCGTCAACGAGTCGCTGCTCAGCGTGGCTGACCGCGTGCGCATGCTCGCCACGCTGGGGGTCGATGCCGTGCTCGTCGTGCCGTTCGACGAGCGCCTGGCCGCAACGCCCCACGACCGCTTCCTCGTCGACTGGCTCGTGCGCCCGCTTTGCGCGGTGTCGCTTCACGTTGGCGCGAATTTCCGCATGGGCGCGGGCGGCCGCGGAGACGTTCGTGCCCTGGCCGCCGTGGGCAAGCCCCTTGGCGTTGCCGTTCATGGCCACGAGCTCGTCTGCGAGGACGGGCGGGCGGTGAGCGCCACGCGCATCCGCGGCCTGCTCCACGAGGGCAAGGTCGAGGCGGCGGCCGTCCTGCTGCGCCGCTACCACCTCGTGCGCGGTCATGTCGAGCACGGCCGGGGCGAGGGCACCTCGTTTGGCTTTCCCACGGCCAACGTTCGCGTTGACGTCTCCGCCTGCCTGCCTGCCGAGGGCGTCTACGCCGCGCTCGTCTGCGACGGCTCCTCGGCCTGGCCCGCGGCCGTCAACGTGGGCGCGCCGCGTTCCTTCGGGGGCGAGCAGGGCGAGCCCTTCCTCGAGGCCACGCTCGTGGGATTTCAGGGAAACCTCTACGGCGCCGAGCTGTCGGTGTCGTTTGTGGCGTGGCTGCGCGCGCCGCACACGTTCGCGTCGCTCGACGAGCTTGAGCGCACGGTTCTGGGCAATGTCGCCTGGGTGAGGAGCTATCTGGGGGAGGGAGCGATCCTATGATCACGGACGAGGACAAGGAGCGGGTGCGCCAGGCGACCGACCTCGTTCAGCTCGTCTCCGAGACGGTCGTGCTGCGCCCGCGCGGCAACGACTTCTGGGGCTGCTGCCCCTTCCATCACGAGAAGAGCCCGTCGTTTCACGTGACCCCCTCCACGGGCCTGTGGCATTGCTTTGGCTGCAACTCGGGCGGGGACGTCTTCGACTACGTGATGCGCCGCGAGGGCCTCGACTTTCTCGACGCGGTGCGCTACCTTGCCGACCGCGCCCACATCGACATCGACGACGCCCCGCGCGGCGGCGCGCCCCGCGGCCCCAAGCGCACGCGCGTCATCGACGCGCTCGAGGCCGCCCAGTCGGCCTACGCGCTGCGCCTCATGCGCGGCAGGAGCGACGCGGCCGCCGAGGCCCGTCGCTACTTTGCGGGCCGCGGCTTCAACTCCGACATCTGCTCGCGCTGGCACCTCGGCTTTGCCGACCCCGGCGTGTCGCTCATGCGTGAGCTCACGGCCCAGGGCTTCTCGCGTGCCGAGCTCGAGGCGGCAGACCTCGTGTCGTCGCGCTCGGGACGCGCCCGCGACCAGTTCTACAACCGCGTTATGTTCCCCATCCACGACGAGCAGGGCCGCTGTATCGGCTTTGGCGGTCGCGTCATGGGTGACGCCAAGCCCAAGTACCTCAACACGCGCGAGACCAGCGTCTTCCACAAGTCAAAGCACATGTTCGCCTTCGACTACGCCAAGGAGAGCATCGCCGCGAAGGGCTACGCCATCGTGACCGAGGGCTACATGGACGTCATCTCGATGCACGAAGCGGGCTTCACCAACACGGTGGCCGCCCTTGGCACCGCGCTGTCGCTCGAGCACGTGCGCACCCTGTCGCGCTTCGCCAAGACCATCGTCTGCATGTTCGACGGCGATGCGGCCGGCCAGCATGCCGCGCAGGCCGCCGTACGCTTCACCGAGAGCACGAAGGCGGCGCTTACCTGCGTGGTGCTGCCCGACAACCAAGACCCCGACGAGTTCCTCAAGACCCATGGCCCCGAGGCCATGAGCGAGCAGCTGCGCGGCGCGCGGCCCCTCATCGACTTCGTGCTCGACAAGACGCTCGAGACGCGCGATCTGTCGAGCCCGGGCCTGCGCCTTGGGGCGCTCGACGAGGTGGCCAAGATCTTGGCCCCGCTCAAGGACTCCTACCTGCTCGACTCCTACGTCCAGCAGGTCGTAGCCCGCCTGGGCGTCGACGCCGAGGCCGCCAAGCGCAAGATTCGCGAGACGCCCGTCGAGGAGGTCGAGGACGCCTCGACTCGCTATGGAGCGCAGGCGCGCTACCAGGGCGGGCGTGGCCAGGGCAGGCAGGCGCGCCCGGCGTCGCCCGTCGAGGACGGTCCCAACTACGACGAGTTCGCCTACGACTACGTGTCGGAGGATTTCGGCTCGGACGTCGACCCTGCGGTTGGCGCCGCCCCCGTGAAGGCTGCGCCGGCGGGGCCCTCGACCTTTGGCGACGACGCCCTCTCGACCGAGGACCGCACGCAGCTGCGCGCCGAGCGCAACCTGCTCGCGCTGCTCGCCAAGAATCCCGACGCCTTCCGGCCCTATGCCGACCGCATCTCGACGTTTAGCTGGGCTGACGCTCGTCATGAGACGATCGCCTGGGCCATCCTCGGCACGCCCGAGGGCACCACGCCCGCAGACGCCGTGAACCTCGCGACCCGCGCCTGCCCTGACGCGCCCAGGATCTTGAGCGCGAGCGAGTTCGACGCGACGAGCGGCTGGGACGAGAGCAAGAACGTCGAGTTCGTGGTGGGGGAGGCCGAGATCCGCTCGCTTGACAGGCGCATCGCCCAGCTCACGAGTGGCCTCTCCTCGGCCGACCCCGAGGCTATGCGCGCGGCGCTGGTCGAGCTGGGGCAGCTCAGGGAGCGGCGCGCCCAGGTGCGCGCGGCACAGCCGCTCGAGTAGGGCGCGCGGCAAGGCGCCGCGGGTGGGCGAACGCTCGCTTGCGAAGACGCGCGGCCGCGCGGGCCCATCTCGCCCAAAGGGGGTCGAACGGTCGCGTGGACGCATGGATTTTTCTATGTTTAAATGACTTTTCCATGCTTACGCTGCATTGTTCAGGAGATACTAGAAATCATCTGTGCATCGTATGGACGTCGAGAGGAAGTCTGTGGCAACGACTAATAAGACCAAGAACGAACCGAAGCTTTCCTCCGAGCTTGAGGGGGCGCTCGGCCAGCTTGTTGAGACCGCCAAGGCCTCGGGCAGCGTCTCCGAGGACGACATCCAGGTTGCCCTGCGCGAGGTCGACGTCGATGACGACGAGCTCGAGGACCTCTATGGCGCCCTGCGCTCGCATGGCGTCGAGATCACAAGCGACGGCGACGATGTGCCCGTCGAGGACGACTCCGACGACGAAGACTCCAACGACCGCATGGGTTCGTTCGACGATAACGACGATGACTCGACCCCCGTCGAGAAGATTCCCACGATTCCCAGCGCGCCCAAGCGCAAGAAGGGCTCGAGCCTCAAGAGCCGTCGTCGCCAGGACGCGGCCACCGTCATGCTCACCGGCGACCCGGTTCGCATGTACCTCAAGGAGATTGGCAAGGTCGACCTTCTGAACGCCTCCGAGGAGGTCCACCTTGCGATGAAGATC
This sequence comes from uncultured Parolsenella sp., assembly GCF_958346945.1. Taxonomy (NCBI): domain Bacteria; kingdom Bacillati; phylum Actinomycetota; class Coriobacteriia; order Coriobacteriales; family Atopobiaceae; genus Parolsenella; species uncultured Parolsenella sp. Next base: position 179,665 of record NZ_CATVTL010000002.1, on the reverse strand, counting down.
GAGGCGGGCACCGAGGCCGCTGAGAAGCTCGAGGCCCACGAGCGTGGCGAGCTCGAGCTCTCCCGCGTCGAGCTGCGCCGCCTCACGCGCGTCGAGCAGATGGGCATGGAGGCCAAGCAGGCCCTCATCTCGGCCAACCTGCGCCTGGTCGTCTCCATCGCCAAGCGCTATGTGGGCCGCGGCATGCTGTTCCTCGACCTCATCCAGGAGGGCAATCTCGGCCTCATCCGCGCGGTCGAGAAGTTCGACTACACCAAGGGCTTCAAGTTCTCGACGTACGCCACCTGGTGGATCCGCCAGGCCATTACGCGCGCCATCGCCGACCAGGCCCGCACGATTCGCATCCCGGTCCACATGGTCGAGACAATCAACAAGCTCGTGCGTGTGCAGCGCCAGCTGCTGCAGGACCTTGGTCGCGACCCCACTCCCGAGGAGATTGGCGAGGAGATGGGCATGAGCGCCGAGAAGGTCCGCGAGATCCAGAAGATCAGCCAGGAGCCCGTGTCGCTCGAGACGCCGATTGGCGAGGAGGAGGACTCCCAGCTGGGCGACTTCATCGAGGACGCCCAGGCCGTGGCGCCTCCCGAGGCCGCGAGCGACTCGATGCTGCGCGAGCAGCTCGACCAGGTGCTCGATGGCCTGGCAGACCGTGAGCGCAAGGTCATCAAGCTTCGCTTTGGCCTTGAGGACGGTCACCCCCGCACCCTCGAGGAGGTTGGTCGCGAGTTTGGCGTCACGCGCGAGCGCATTCGCCAGATCGAGTCCAAGACGCTCATCAAGCTGCGTCACCCGAGCCGCTCGAGCAAGCTCAAGGACTACATGGAGGAATAGTCCTCTCAGTGCTTGACCTTTACGCCCCGCCCGATACCAGCGAGCCGCTGCTATCGGGCGGGGCTTTCGCATGTCTTAGCCGGCGTGCCGCTCGTCCCTCTCGCGCCATCTTGGGTATGAACGGTATAGTTGAAGCTACTCGATTCGTATCAGACGCACGCAAGCCGTGCACTACGCTGTCCGCCCCTCACGCCAAGACGTGCGGAGCCGCTTTGGAGGTTGCCATGAGGCACAACCGTTTCGTTTCCGTACTCGTCGTGGCGCTGTGCTGCGTGCTTGCCCTGGGCCTCACGGCCTGCGGCGGCTCCGACTTCTCCGACGACGACTCAAACGCCATCGGTAGCGACATCTCCAGCCGCCTCGACGAGCTCAAGGCCGACTCGGGCGACTCGGTCGACCTCGTGAAGGACACGGTCAACACCTATGTGGGCAGCCAGCTCGAGGAGATGGGCGTCTCGGCCGATGACCTCGTCGACGCCTACCTGCAGAGCTTCGACTACGAGATATCTGACATCTCCGGCTCGGGCGGCAGCGCCACCTGCAAGATCAAGCTCACCTGCCGCTCGGTCACGGGCATCATCGCGGACTTCCAGGCCAAGTCCAAGGGCATGACCCCCACCGAGGCCGGCGCCGTGCTGCTCCAGTGCGTCAAGGATGCCCCCGCCACCCAGCAGGAGGCCGATGCCTACTGTCAGAAGGGCTCGGATGGCTCCTGGGAGTGCCTGGAAGGCCTCAAGCAGGCGCTCGTGAAGCTCTGCTTCTAGCGTCGCTAGGTGTAGGGGTTCACATGTTCAACATCGTCCTGCTCGAGCCCGAGATTCCCGCCAACACGGGAAATATCGGTCGCACCTGCGTGGTCACGGGCTCGCGCCTGCACCTCGTAGGGCCGCTTGGCTTCTCGCTCAACGACGACCACCTGAGGCGCGCCGGCCTTGGCTACTGGCACAGCCTCGACGTTGCCACCTACGCAAGCTGGGACGACTTCCTCGAGCGCTGCGGCCTTGTCGAGGGCGACGCCCGCCTGCACCTGCTCACCAAGAAGGCGCGGCGTACCTATGCCGAGTCGACCTATCGCGACGGTGACTTCCTCGTCTTTGGCAAGGAGTCGACGGGCATTGACGAGGGGCTGCTCGTCCGCATGCCCCAGCGTTGCGAGCGCATTCCCATGCTGCCAGACGCCGCCTCCATCACGGATGCCGGTGAGTGGGCCGCCCGCAGCGGCAAGGCGCGCGACCACGTGGCGCTCGCCCAGGACGTCTGCGGCAACTTCGTCGACCCCGATGACTACCGCATCAGCGCCCTCAACCTCTCGAACGCGGCGGCGATCGTTCTCTACGAGGCCCTGCGTCAGACCGGCTTCGAGGGAATGTAGCAGCTCATCGATTTAATGTCCTGCCAACGTGGTACTACTGTGGCCAAGCCCCATTCCGAGGCTTGGCCACTTCTTTTGGGGAGGACACCATGATCAGGTTCAGGCTCTCGTTCCTACGTGCTGACCAGGGCATCAACGAGCTCGTCGTGAATGAATTCGAGCTCACACGTGCGCTCAACAGCTATGTGGATGAGCACGGCCCCGCTCGCCTCATCGAGGTCAAGGAGTCGGCTACCGAGAACTACCACGTCGAGGCGGGTCCCTATGGGGCGGAGATGGACGCCGTTGCGGGCACGCGCCGCTGGCGCCGTATGGAAGGCTCAGACAGCGCCTGGGTCGAGGTCTCGGCCGAGGGCGACCCCAAGCCTGGCGACTGGAACCTCATGATCATCGAACCGCCGCACCCCAGGAGCCTCTACGAGCAGACAAGAATGGACCGCGACCTTGCCGACGCCAAGCTTAGGGTGCGCAAGAAGGAGGCTGGCTACGAGGACGAGCGGCCCCATGGCTTGCAGGCCCCGTCCGAGAGCAAGCCGCGCACCATCAACGGCCGCATGGAGCTCGTCAACCCCGACGGCACGTTTCCCAACGTCCTGCTCGAGCGCTTTGGCGAGGAGGAGCTGCGCCGTGCGGTGGAGGAGGAGCGCAGGCCCCCGGAGCCTCCCCGTCGCAAGGGCGGCTTCTCGCGCTACTTTGGCATCAGCATCAAGCTCAAGTAGGCGGCCGCACGCTTGTCAAAAACGTGCGCTTGCCCGGCAACGGCGTTCTTGGCGCCGCCCTATCCCTCGAGAATCGCGATGGCGCGGGCGTGGGTCGAGAGGTAAAAGAAAACCCCGCCGCAAGCGACGGGGTCATCATATTCTGGCTCCTCGGATAGGACTCGAACCTATAACAACTCGGTTAACAGCCGAGGGCTCTACCATTGAGCTACCGAGGAATCGGTACGCCTTGAAGTGCCGTGCACCCGAAGCGCGATAGCTAGTATACCTAAGGCTCGCGGCTGTGCAAGCGAAAATTTGGACATTTTTTCGAAGATGGCGGGATCTATTGTGCCCGGACGCGTCTGACTTCCTATCCCCGCAGCTCAGGGCTATCATGACAGACTGTTTTGGAATACCGACCGCCTTCGATGCGCCTGATTATGGCGTCCAGGGAGTCCCATGCTCGTCTACCTCGCCACGGGAGCCGTCGCCATCGCGCTGGTGGCCGCCGCCCAATATGCCTGCAACGGGCGACCCCGCGCGGCACGCTTGCTGTGGGTCGCCGCGTTCGCGGTCCTTCTCGCACCTGCGGCCCTGCGCTACGACATCGGCGTCGACTACAGCGCCACGATGTTCACCTCCGGCTACCTCGGCTACTGGCAGCTTTACCACCTCTATGCTGGCCAGCCGCCTGCGCCTGGCATGGATCCGGGCTTCTATCTGCTCATACGCGTGCTCAACCTCTTCACAGACAACCCGCAGTGGATGTTTGCGATCATGTCCGCGGCCACGTATGCGCTCGTGCTGAGGGCGTGCCGTCGCCTGTCCCCATCCCCCGTGTTCTCGGTGACGTTGTTCCTCGTGGCGGGCTTCTACTTCGAGTCCTATAACATCGCCCGGCAGTGGTTTGCCATCGCCTGCGTGATAAACGCCCTCGAGTGGGTGGGGGACGAGAGGCTCGTGGGCTCAGGGGGCGTGGCGGGGGAGAGCGGCTCCCGCCGTAGCTTCGTTCGCTATGCCGCCTGGGTGGTACTGGGCGCCACGATGCACGTGAGCTGTCTGTTGTGGCTTGCCGTCTGGCCCCTGACGAGGCTGCGTCTCACGCCCAGACGGGCCTGCGCCTGCCTCGCGGGCTTTCTCGTCCTTGCCTTTGCGGGCGTATTCGTGGTGCAGACCTTTTTTGGTCAGACGCGCTTCGGCCTCTACTTCGACCCCTCGAGCCCGGTCTATGCCGGCGCCAACCTGCGCGTGAACGCTGTTGTGACCGCCGGATTCACCTGGCTCTTTGCGCTCGTTGCACCTCGGCTCGGTTGCCGTGAGGACGAGAGGGGCGAGTGCGCCGCTGCGCCGCAGTCCGCCCTCTACTCGACGCTTGTGCTCTGCGCCACGCTGACGCTTGCCATCGACCTCTCCGAGGCGGCCCTGCCCGCGATCGTCGACCGCGTGGCCCGCTACTTTGCGCCCATGCTCATCCTGCTCATGCCCCGCGTGCTTGCGCGCGTCGATGACGTTCGCCTCCGTCGCATCTTCACCGCTCTGATCATCGTCGCGTGGCTGGCGGCCACCTACGTTCAGGTGGTTCGTGGCGGTCAGTATGGCGTTGTGCCGTATCAGTCGGTATTTGGTGAGCTTTCCCGCGCGGGGATGCTCTCGTAGAGGGCCACTGGTATCATTCGAGAGTCAGTGCCGTCTTGTGGGCGAGCTTCGCAGGCCGGCACCTCAGCGCCTGCGCGGCGCAGAACTAACCGCCCGTCAAGGAGACCCCATTGTCCCAAGACCAGATCTCGCAGGCGACCAGCGTCCCGGCCGCCGTTCCCGCGTCGCAGGCGTTCGCCAAGAGCGACCGCGCCAAGCAGAACTTCATCCTTCGCCAGCTCGTGGGCAAGGACTTCAAGCGCAAGTACCGCCGCAGCGTTCTCGGCGTCGTGTGGAGCGTGCTCAACCCGCTGCTCATGATGATCGTCATGTCGCTCGTCTTCTCGTTCTTCCTGCGCTATGACTCCATCGAGCACTACCCGCTCTACCTCATCCTCGGCAACGTCACCTGGCAGATCTTCGCCGACTCCACCAACCAGGGCGTCACCTCGATCCTCGACGCGGCGCCGCTGCTTAAGAAGGTCCGCATCAACAAGACGGTGTTTCCCGTCGAGCGCGTGCTCTTCTCGCTCGTAAACTTCGCCTTCTCGCTCATCGCGGTCGTGCTCGTCATGCTGTGGGAAGGTGTCATGCCCACCTGGACCGTCGTCCTGCTGCCGGTCCTGCTCGTGCTGCTCATGGGCTTCTGCATCGGCATGAGCCTGCTGCTTTCGGCCCTCGCCGTCTTCTTCCGCGACGTCATCCACCTGTGGGGTGTCGTCATCCTCGCGTGGAGCTACGTCACGCCGATCTTCTGGCCCGTCAGCATGATCGCCCAGGTGCCCTACGCCTTCATGCGCGTCATCATGCTGGCTAACCCCATGTACAACTACGTGACGTTCATGCGCATGATCTTGCTGAACGGCCAGCCGCCCGAGCTCATCACGGTTGCCATGTGCGCGTTCTGGGCCGTCGTCATGATCGCGATCGGCTACGCCGTCTTCCGCAAGCTTCAGCGCAAGTTCATCCTCTACATCTAGTCCACGCCGAAAGGTTGGTTTCTTAGCATGGCTGATAAGACCATCAACAACTCCAGCGAGGACTACGCCATCGAGGTCAACGACGTGTCGATGATCTTCAACATGGCGAGCGAGCGCCTCGACAACCTCAAGGAGTATTTCATCAAGCTGGCCAAGCGCGAGCTGTTCTTCGAGGAGTTCCGCGCGCTCGACCACGTGAGCTTCAAGGTGCGCCGTGGCGAGGTGCTGGGCCTGGTGGGCACCAACGGATCGGGCAAGTCCACGATGCTTAAGATCATCGCCGGCGTGCTCGAGCCGAGCGAGGGCTCGGTCCACGTCCATGGCAACATCGCGCCGCTCATCGAGCTGGGCGCCGGCTTCGACATTGAGCTCACGGCGCGCGAGAACATCTACCTCAACGGCGCCCTGCTGGGCTACACCAAGGAGTTCATCGACACCCACATCGACGAGATCGTGGAGTTCGCCGAGCTCAAAGACTTCATGGACATGCCGCTCAAGAACTACTCCAGCGGTATGGTGGCGCGCATCGCCTTCGCCATCGCCACGGTCGTCGAGCCCGACGTCCTCATCGTCGACGAGACGTTGTCGGTGGGCGACGTCTTCTTCCAGGAGAAGTGCGAGCGCCGCATCCGCGACTTCATCGAGAGCGGCAACGTCACCGTCCTGTTCGTGAGCCACTCGCTCGAGCAGGTCGAGCGCCTGTGCACGCGCTGCGTGTGGATCGAGAAGGGCCACCAGCGCATGATCGGTGACACCGACGAGGTCTGCCAGGCCTATCGAAAGCAGTTCAACTAATGGCGGCCGAGCAGGTCGCCGTGACCCCGGGCGCCGGCTCCATGCTTGGCCCCAAGGCCGAGCAGGGCGTGGCCGAGCAGGGCGTCGCAAAGAAGAGCGTCGCCGCCGTCGTCGTGACCTACAACCGCAAGGACCTGCTTCTCGAGTGCCTCGACTGCCTCTCCAGGCAGGACCTTGCTGGTCTCGCCGCGGGCTATGAGCTGCAGGTCATCGTGGTCGACAACGCGAGCACCGACGGTACCGAGCAGGCCCTGGCGCCGCTCGTCGAGCAGGGGAGCATCGCCTACTACAACACCGGCGAGAACCTTGGCGGCGCGGGCGGCTTCAACTTTGGCATGCGCGTCGCGGTCGAGCGCGGCCACGACTACGTCTGGGTCATGGATGACGACTGCATGACCCACCCCGACACCCTGCGTGAGCTGCTGCTTGCCGGCGAGGGTCTGAAGGGGGAGTACGGCTACCTCACGAGCGTGTGCCTCTGGACCGACGGCACGCCCTGCTCGATGAACCGCCAGCGCCACCCGCTGCACACCACGATCGAGGATTTCTCGCCCGAGCTGCAGCCCTGCACGCTCGCGTCGTTCGTGTCGCTGTTCGTCCCGGCCGACGTCATCGCCGAGCTGGGGCTCCCCATCAAAGATTTCTTCATCTGGACCGACGATTGGGAGTTCACGCGCCGCGTCTCGCGCAGGTATCCCTGCTACGTGGTGGGCACGAGCATCGTCACGCACAAGTGCAAGACCAACGGTGCGGGCAACATTGCGCTCGACTCGGGCGAGCGCATCGCGCGTTTTCGCCTGGCCTACCGCAATGACATCGTGCTCTACCGTGGCGAGGGCGCCGCGGGCTATGCGTACGTGGCCGCCCGCGACCTCAACCACCTCGCGCGCATCCTGCTCGAGGCCAAGGGCCGCAAGCTCGAGCGCGCCCGGGCCGTCGTGGGCGGCACCCTCGAGGGCCTGCGCTTCCATCCCCAGATCGAGTACGTCAAGCGTCCCGAGAAGTAGCCGAGGCTTGGCTCTTCGGGCAATTGTCCCGATGCGCAACTACTTGGACCCAATTCGCACAAACATGAAGAGAGGGCTGGCTTCCCCCGTGGGAAGCCGGCCCTTTGCATTTGCGTACCAGCAGCTGCGTCATGGTCTCACGTATGACAAGGGGCTGGCTTCCCCAGGCGGAAAGCCAGCCCCCGATACCAGGTCTTCGTGGCAACAGCCCGCTACTTCATGCCAAGGTGGCTTCGCCAGTAGGCCTCGCCCGTCATCGTGGGGAAGGCGTCCCTGTAGGCCTGCGCGACGCGCTCGTGCTCGAGCTGCCAGCGCTTCTTGAGAGATCGCTCGCGTGCTATGATGCGGCGGTTGCGCTCGCGGTCCATCTCACGGACGGCGGCTTTCTCGCCCGTGGCATCGAGCACGACAATCGTGCGGGCCGCGCGGGTGTCGATGTCATAGTCCACGTCGGTGAGACGCTGCATGTGGCCGGGGGTCTTGCGCAGCAGTACGTCGGGAAGCAGGTGCTTGTCGCCCGGGATGGACTTCACGAGCTTGCCGGCAAGGCCCAGCCTGCGGTGCTGGGTGGGCTCGACCTCATTCAGGCGCGCGGCGGCGACGAGCTCGGGGTCGAGCTCGCTCACGGGCACGAACTTGTCGTTGAGCTGGCCGTTCTTGCGCATGAGGGCGCTGCCGTCTGCCTCCATGAGCCACTCGGGGCCTCGCAGGTAGTCCTCAACGCCCTGCAGCAGCAGCTCGGCCGCGCCGTACTCGAGGTCGCGGCGGCGCAGCATGACGTTGCGCCAGACGCGCGTCATGAACAGCTCGGTGTTGACGAAGCCATCGCAGGCGGCCATGACGAGGAAGTTGCGCACGTACTGATAGCAGTCGACCGAGGCACGCGGGCGCCCCTCGAAGCTCTCGTGCCACACGCAGATGCCGTTCATCGTCATGTAGGTGGGCTTCGAGCGCAGGCCGTACTCGACGTCGTCGCAGCGCACGAAGACCGGCAGGGGCAGACCCTTCTCGCGGATGTTGGCCACCGGGATGCACGAGAACCACCAGGCGCCGTAGGCGTTGTCAACCTCGACATTCAGGCGCTCGTTCTCGACCACCTGGTCGAGGCGGTCGACGTAGAGGTCAGGCTTGACCTTGCGGTAGACGCCGCTGCGAAGCACGTGGCTCACGTCCTCGAACAGGCGGCAGGGCTGCTCGACGGAGAGCATTGCGCCGTTCACGAAGGCATCCTTGTAGGCGTCGCTGGCGAGCGCCAGCAGGTTGTAGGTGCGCTTGATGCTCTCGGGGAAGACGTGCACGTCGTCGTCCATGAGGACCACGTGGGTGAAGCCCTCGCCCGAGTCGAGCGCGGCGAGCATACCGCGGGCAAAGCCGCCGGCGCCGCCCACGTTCTCGTTGCCGATGACCGTCACGAGGTCGTCGGAGAGGGCGTCGGCGTCGAGCGTGCGGCCGTTGTCGACCACGAACATGTGGAAGTGGCCAAAGATGGGGTCTGCCTCGCTCGCCATGCTCGAGCGCATGAGTTCGATGTTGGGGACGATGTAGTGCTCCTTCTTGAAGGTGGTAGTGGAGAGCGCGAGCTCAATGGGGCGCACGCGCCCCTCGTCCACCTGGGCCGCCCAGTGGCCGCCGTGCAGCAGGGTCCTGCCGCAGGGGAGCAGCTCGAAGGCCACGAGGTCCATGCCCGCGGTGTCGACCGTGGCACTCACGGCCGACACCTCGCCCTCGTTGGGCTCGACGGTGATGCGCGACAGCTCGACGGTGTTCTGGGCCTCGGCCTTGGCGCCCTGGGGCATGCCCTTGACGATGACTTCGCAGGCGTCGCCCGAAAGCGCGAGGTGCAGGACGACCTCGCCGATGCTGCAGTAGGTGCGCCACTTGGCGGCGGAGCACGCGTTGAGGAAAGTCATGAAGTCGGTGGGCTCGCTCACCTCGAGGGCGCCCGCCTCGTCGAAGGCGAGGGGCTTCGCGGCAAACGCGTAGAGCTCGTCGTGGCCCGCGAGATGCTCGGCGGGCCTCAGAAGGATGTTCGCTAGCTTGTGCTCGATCATGTCCGTAACTCCTGTGCGTCGTGCGTAGGCCGAATGGAGCCACAATTCGTGGCGTTGAATGCGTTCCTGAGTAGTATAGTGGTCAAGACCTTTAAGACGGTGCGGGACACCGGCAAGGATTTGGAGCGTGAGCGCTCCCCACATGAACCACCTATGCAGACGTCCCGGGCCGTATTAGGTACAGGCGTCTTTTTTTGTGTGAAGGGAGCCACATGGAACAGATTGCACCCAAGGCGACCATCATGGACGGCGCGGCGATGGCACGAGCCCTCACCCGCATCGCCCACGAGGTCATCGAGCGCAACAAGGGGGCGGAGAACCTTGCGATCGTCGGCATCGTGCGCCGTGGCGCAAACATTGCCAACGAGATTGCCGACGAGATCGAGAAGATCGAGGGCATCCGCCCGCCCGTGGGCAAGCTCGACATCAGCTTCTATCGTGACGACGTGACGCGTCGCGTCGCCCCCGTCATCCACAAGACCGAGATCAACTTCGACGTCGACGGCAAGGACATCATCCTGGTCGACGACGTGCTGTTCAGCGGCCGCACGGTCCGCTCGGCCCTTGACGCGCTCATGGACTTTGGCCGCCCCGCGACCATCCAGCTCGCCGTCATGGTCGACCGCGGCCACCGCGAGCTGCCCATCAGCGCCGACTACGTGGGCAAGAACGTCCCCAGCTCCCACGAGGAGGACGTCCGCGTTTTCGTCGAGTCCCTCGACGGTCGCGACGCGGTCGAGATCTGGGACATCGAGGCCGAGAAGCAGGCCATCGCTAACAAGGAGGTCAGAGACTAGATGCTCTCCGTACGCAACCTCATCAACACGACGGACCTTACGGCCGACGACATCACGCAGATCCTCGACACCGCCCGCTCCATGGAGGAGATCAACCACCGCACGATCAAGAAGGTGCCGGCCCTGCGCGGTCGCACGATTGTGAACCTCTTCCTCGAGCCCTCGACCCGCACCCGTTCCTCGTTCGAGATCGCCGAGAAGCGCCTGTCGGCCGACTCGCTCAACGTCGCCGGCTCGAGCTCCTCGGTCTCCAAGGGCGAGTGCCTCGAGGACACCATCAAGACGCTCGACTCCTATGGCATCGACATGTTCGTCTGCCGCGCCCGCAACGCCGGTACCGCCGAGCGCATCACCCAGTACACCGACGCCCGCGTCATCAACGCCGGCGACGGCAAGCACGCCCACCCCACGCAGGCCCTGCTCGACCTCTACACGATGCGCGAGCACTTCGGCAAGCTCGACGGCCTCAAGGTCGCCATCGTGGGCGACCTGCTGCACAGCCGCGTCGTGGGCTCGCTCGCGCCCGCGCTGCGCACCATGGGCGCCAAGGTCACCCTGGTGGGCCCGCCCACGTTCCAGCTCCCCGAGCCCGAGGTCTTCGGCGCCGAGGAGACCTATGACTTCGACTCCGTCATCGAGGATGCCGACGTCGTCTACATGCTGCGCGTCCAGCTCGAGCGCATGGAGGGCGCCACGATTCCCTCCAAGCGCGAGTACAACCGCCTCTGGGGCCTCAACGCCGAGCGTCACGCCCGCATGAAGGAGGGCGCGCTCGTCATGCACCCGGGCCCGATGAACCGGGGCATGGAGATCGACTCGATCCCCGCCGACGCCGAGAACTCGTTCGTGACCCGCCAGGTCGCCGCGGGCCTCTACACCCGCATGGCCGAAATGTACCTGCTGCTTGGAGGAGAAGAGAATGCTGCTGATTAAGGGCGCCCACGTCGTTGACCCCCAGGTTGGTCTCGACGGTGTCTATGACGTGCTGGTCGAGGGCGAGCGCATCGCCAGGGTTGGCGAGCAGATCCGCACCCCCGAGGGCGCCGAGGTCATCGACGCCGCCGGCAAGTACCTCGTTCCCGGCCTGACCGACATCCACGTCCACTTCCGTGACCCGGGCTACGAGTACAAGGAGACCATCGAGACCGGCTCCGCCGCCGCTGCCACCGGTGGCTTCACCGACGTCGCCACGATGCCCAACACCGACCCCGTCGTCGACTCGGGCGAGGGCATCCGCTACCAGATCGCCAAGGGCGACGCCGCCGGCCTCGTCCACGTCCGTCCCATCGGCGCCTGCACGCGCGGCGAGAAGGGCGAGGCGCTCGCCGAGATCGGTGACATGGTCGCCGAGGGCGCCTGCATGTTCTCCGACGACGGCCGCGGCGTCCAGAGCGCCGGCATGCTGCGCACCGTGATGGACTACGTGCGCCAGTTCGACCGCGCCGTCGCTTGCCACTGCGAGGTCCGATCGCTCACCGAGCACGGCATGGTCAACGAGGGCCGCGCCAGCACGCGCCTGGGCCTGGCCGGCTGGCCCGCCGCCGGCGAGGAGATCGAGATCGCCCGCGACATCGAGCTGTGCCGCCTCACGGGTTGCGCGCTGCACATCTGCCACATCTCGACCGCCCACGGCATGGAGCTCGTTCGCTCCGCCAAGGCCGAGGGCCTTCCCGTCACCGCCGAGGTCTGCCCGCACCACCTCTTCCTCGACGAGTCCGCGCTCGACGACACCTACGACACCAACCTCAAGATGAACCCGCCCTTGCGCCGCGCCACCGACGCCGCGGCCCTTCGCGAGGGCATCGTCGACGGCACGATCGACTGCGTCGTCACCGATCACGCCCCGCACGCCCTCCACGAGAAGGAGTGCGAGTTCGAGATCGCCCCGTTCGGCGTCGTGGGCCTCGAGACGAGCCTGCCGCTGATGCTCACGAACCTCGTGGCCACCGGCAAGATGAGCTGGCAGCGCCTCGTCGAGGTCATGTGCGTGAACCCGCGCAAGGTCGCGCGCCTCGCCCCCGTGCGCGTCGAGGCCGGCTCCGTGGCCGACCTCACGCTCATCGATCCCGACGCTAGCTTCGAGGTCACGCCCGAGACGTTCGCTGGCAAGCAGCACAACTCGGCCTTCATGGGCGCCAAGCTCAAGGGCCGCGCGGCCGACACGGTCGTTGCCGGCAAGCACGTCCTTCGCGACGGCAAGCTCGCCTAAGTTCTTCGTCTTGTCCGGTGCCCGCTGGCCCTCGCGGCCCGCGGGCACCTTTGGCCACCGCCAGCCCGCCAGGACCCGCGGTGGCCTTCCCACACAGGAAACGAAAGGAGAGACATGGCAACACCCACCCCATCGCCCGCGCGCATCCATGACTTCGCCATTCGCGAGAACGTGCCCGTGGCCGAGGGCGTCATGCGCCTCACCATCGAGGCCCCGCGCCTGGCGGCCGCCATCCGCCCCGGCCAGTTCATGAGCTTCGCCGTCCCCGGCGACACCACCCAGCTCATCCGCATCCCGCTGTCGTTTGCCAGTGCCGATGCCGAGGCCGGAACCGTCACCACCTTCTACGCCGTCGTGGGCGACGGCACGCGCCGCCTCGCCGCCATGCAGCCCGGCGACACCTCCACCGTCCTCGGCCCCGGCGGCCACGGCTGGACCATCCCGGCCGGCGCCAAGCGCATGCTGGTCGTAGCCGGCGGCATCGGCATCACGCCCATCATCGCCGCCGCCAGCCTGGCCCGCGAGGCGGGCGCCGAGGTCGACGCCGTGGTGGGAGCCCTCACGGCCGCGAAGCTCTGCGGCATCGACGAGCTCAAGGCCCTGGGCTGCGCCGACGTGCGCGTCACCACCGACGACGGCACGGCCGGCACCAAGGGCTTCGTCACTGCCGAGGTTGGGCCCCTGCTCGACCGCGGCTACGACGCCGTGCTCACCTGCGGCCCCGAGCCCATGATGCGCGCCGTGGCCGCCCAGGCCCGCGGCGCCGAGACGCGCTGCCAGGTTTCGCTCGAGCGCATGATGACCTGCGGCTTTGGCGCCTGCAACACCTGCAACGTCGAGACGGTCGACGGCATGGTGGGCGCCTGCATGCACGGTCCGGTCTTCGACGCGAGGAGGGTCGTCTGGTGAGTACCCCCAACATGGCCGTCAACCTCGGCGGCATCGAGATGAAGAACCCCATCAACACCGCGAGCGGCACCTACGGCTTCGGTGCCCAGTTCGAGGGCTTCTACGACGTGAGCTGCCTTGGCGCCATCACCACCAAGGGCTGTGCCGCAAAGCCCTGGCCGGGCAACCCCTCGCCGCGCATGGCCGAGGTCACGAGCGGCATGATGAACTCCGTGGGTCTGCAGAACCCGGGCGTCCGCGGCCTGGTCGATGGCTACGGCGACTACCTGCAGGGCCTGTCTGACAAGGGCACCAAGGTCATCTGCCAGGTCGCCGGCCACTCCGTCGACGAGTACGTCGAGGCCGTCGAGCTCTTCGAGGAGCTCGCCCCCTTCGCGGCCGGCCTCGAGATCAACATCAGCTGTCCCAACATCGCGGCCGGCGGCTGCGCCATGGGCTCCACTCCCGAGGGCGCCGCCGAGGTCATCCGCGCCATCCGCCCGCGCACGAAGCGCCCGCTGCTCGTGAAGATGGCCCCCGCCCGCGTCGTCGACGTCGCCAAGGCGCTCGAGGCCGAGGGCGCCGACGTCCTCACGCTCATCAACTCCATCTCGGGCATGTCGATCAACGTCAACACCCGCAAGAGCCGTCTGTCGCGCCCCACCGGTGGCATGAGCGGCCCTGCCCTCCACCCCATTGCCGTGCGCATGGTCTGGGAGGTCCACAACGCCGTTGACCTGCCGATCGTTGGCGTGGGCGGCGTCATGAGCGGACGTGACGCGGCCGAGTTCATCCTCGCGGGCGCCACGAGCGTCTCGGTTGGCATGGCCAACCTCGTCGACCCGGTGGCCGCCCCGCGCATCCTCGACGAGCTCACCGAGTGGGTCGCCTCCCAGGGCGTCTCCAGCGTGACCGAGCTCATCGGCGCGTTCGAGGGATAGGGGAGAGCCATGGGAAGGTTTGACAACCTGAGCGCCCGCGAGCGCATCATGGTCGCGCTCGACTGCGGCCCCGACGAGGCGCGCGAGCTGGCGGCCAAGCTCGAGGGCCATGCCACGTGGCTCAAGGTAGGCATCACGCTCATCTACGACGGTGGCCTGCCGCTCGTCTCCGAGCTCAAGCAGCGCGGCTTCAAGATCTTCGTCGACTCCAAGTTCCACGACATCCCGCACCAGGTGCGCGGTGCCGTGCGCAGCGCCGCCCACAGCGGCGCCGACCTCGTGACCGTTCACGGCTCGGGCTCCGAGGCCATGCTTCGCGCCTGTCACGAGGGCGCCGAGCAGGCCCAGGCCGAGTTTGGCCACAAGCCCTACGTCATCGCGATCACGGTGCTCACGAGCATGGACGCCGACGAGCTCGCCAAGGTGGGCGTCACGCGCCCCATTCCCGAGCAGGCCGCCTCGCTCGCCAAGCTCGCGGTCGACTCCGGCCTCGACGGCATCGTCTGCTCGCCCAGGGAGGCCCGCGAGATGCGTGAGCTTCTGGGCCCCGATGCCCTCATCGTTACGCCCGGCGTGCGCCCAGCCGGCGCCGCCCTTGGCGACCAGAGCCGCGTGGCCACGCCCGCGGCCGCGATCGAGGCAGGCGCCAGCCACATCGTGGTGGGCCGCCCCATCACCCAGGCCGAGGACCCGGTTGCCGCCTTCGAGGCGATTGTCTCCGAGCTCGAGGCCGCCAAGTAGTCGCCTGGCACCACATCTGAGCACGCCGTTTGCTCCCGCGCCGTCGTCCGTGCACCTTTGCGCAACCGAAAGGGCACAAAAAGGACAGACGCGGGAGCAATTCTTTTGAAGTTCTTGCAAAACGGCTGCTAAATTGCCATAGTTGCTTACAGCCGATTCGAGAGGGGCGCTTCCCCTCTACGGTTTTTGTTTGTTCAGCAATGTTTGGAGGAAACAATGGCTCTCCCTCAGCTTTCCGAGGAGCAGCGTGCTGCCAACCTGAAGAAGGCCGCCGAGGCCCGTCACGCCCGTGCCGAGCTTCGCGAGAAGATCAAGACCGGCCAGGTCGACCTCAAGTACGTCCTCGACTCCGATGACCCCGCCGCCACCCGCATGCCGGTCCGCGCCCTCATCGAGTCCCTGCCGGGCTACGGCAAGGCCAAGGCCGCCAAGATCATGGACGAGCTCGAGATTTCCCCGAAGCGCCGCGTCCAGGGTCTCGGCCTGCGCCAGCGTGAGGCCCTCCTCGAGATTCTCTCGAAGTAGTGCCGCGCACACCAAGACTGTTCGTTGTTTCCGGGCCGTCGGGCGCGGGGAAGGGCACGCTGGTCTCCCTGGTGAGGGAGCAGCGCCCCGACCTCGGCCTGACGGTTTCGGCCACAACGAGGCAGCCACGCCCCGGAGAGGTGGACGGCGTCTCGTACCACTTCCTAACCAATGAGGAGTTCTCCGCTCGCGTCGAGCGCGGCGAGTTCCTCGAGTGGGCCCACGTCCACGGCAACTGCTACGGCACCCTCAAGAGCGAGGTCGACCGCAACCTTGCGGACGGCCACTCCGTCATCCTCGAGATCGACGTACAGGGTGCCCTCAACGTGCGCAAGTCCTATCCCGACGCGGTCCTGGTCTTCATCGAGCCGCCCTCCATGGAGGTGCTCGAGGAGCGCCTGCGCGGTCGTGGCACCGAGGACGAGCAGACCGTTCGCCTCCGCATGGCCGACGCCGCCGGAGAGATGGAGAAGGCCTGCGAGTACGACGAGCGCGTTGTCAACGATGACCTTCACCAGGCTGCCGCGCAGCTCATGCGCGTCCTGGACTCTCATGAGATGAATTGAGGTACCAAGTAATGTCTGTTATCAAGCCCGAGATTGACGACCTGCTGGAGAAGACCGAGCACAACCCGTTCCTGCTGTGCTCCGTCGCCTCCAAGCGCGCGTGCGACATCAACAACATGCTGCGCGGCCAGCACCTCCGCGTGACGGCCATCCAGGACGTCGATGACATCACCACCGTCGTCTCCGGCCAGGACACCACCACCATCGCCATGGAGGAGATCGCCAACGGCACGCTTGGCTACGTCAAGGAGGACTTCGACGAGGCCATTAAGGACACCAACACCAGGATTGGCGAGTAGCCCGTGTCGTCTCACGTCTGCCTCGTCCACTATCACGAGATTGGCCTGAAGGGCAAGAACCGCTCGACCTTCGAGCGTCAGCTCATAACCAACCTCAAGCGAGCCCTCAAGGGACGCTCGGCCCACGTCGAGCGCCTGAGTGGCTACGTGCGCGTCCACTTTGACGATGGCCAGGTCTCCGAGGACGTGCCCGGCATCATCGCCCGTGTCCCTGGCGTGGCCCGCGTCTCGGTTGCCTGGCGCTGCGAGCGTGTCCCCGAGCAGTACAACGAGGCCGCCATCGAGAGCCTCAGGGCCTGTGGCGACTTCACTTCGTTCAAGGTTCATGGTCGTCGCTCCAACACCGACTATCCCATCCACAGTATCGAGCTCAACCGCCAGGTGGGCGCGGTGCTGTGCGAGGCCTTCCCTGAGAAGAAGGTCCAGATGCACCATCCCGACGTCACGGTCAACGTGCATGTCGTGCAGGCAGACGTCTACGTCTATGCCGATGCCGCCTCGATGCGTGGTGCCGGCGGCCTTCCCGTGGGCACCGCCGGCAAGGTCGTGACGCTGCTTTCGAGCGGCTTCGACTCCCCGGTCGCCACCTGGATGGTTGGGCGCCGCGGCGCCACCTGCGTGCCCGTGCACTTTTCGGGCAGGCCCATGACGAGCGACGCCTCCGAGTGGCTCACACAGGACATCGTGCGCGCGCTCGAGCCCGCCGGCATCATCGGCCGCCTCTACGTCGTGCCGTTTGGCGAGTGCCAGCGCGAGATCTCGCTCAAGGCGCCCCAGTCGCTGCGCGTGATCATGTACCGTCGACTCATGTTCGAGGTTGCCCAGGCCATCGCCGAGCTCGAGGGCGCCAAGGCACTCGTCACCGGCGAGTCGCTGGGTCAGGTTGCCTCGCAGACGCTCGACAACATTACGGCCACCAACGACGTCGCCCGCATCCCGGTCTTCCGCCCGCTTATCGGCACCGACAAGATCGAGATCATCGAGCGTGCGCAGCAGATTGGCACCTACGACATCAGTGCGCAGACGGCTCCGGATTGTTGCACGCTGTTCATGCCGAGGCGCCCCGAGACGCACGCCCACCTCGACGCCGTGCGCCGTGCCTGGGAGACGTTCGGCCACGACGCCATGGTCAAGCACCTCATGGAGACGGTCGAGTATATCGACTTCAATTCCTGCCCGTCGTACCGGCCGCCGCGCGAGCTCAAGGCCCGTCACCGCGAGCTTGCTCCTGCCGAGTGGCCCGTTGCCGACGACGATGTCAACACTGAGGTTTTGCAGGGCTAGTTGATAACTCGTCCTGCTGCCCTCTAGCTGCTGCTTCTTACGCGCCCGGCTCCGTTTTCAACACGGGGTCGGGCGCTTTTTTGTACCGATTCGGCCCGATTCTGTCAGCTTTTGGACAGGTTCGTGTCTGTCCGCCCGGGACTTTCTTGCGCCCGGGCGCATGGGTGGCCTCCTGCTTTGGCACCATGGCGCCAGGAGGTGGTGCTATGGTGCAGATGAGAAGGAATGGGCGTGTGAACGGCAAGGCTATGATCGTTGTCGCTGGCCTCGTCGTGGCCGTTGCGCTTGCGGTGGTTGCCGCGCTCGTGCTGCCGGCGCGTGGCGGCGTGGTGATCGAACGTGATGCGGCCGCGACGACGGAGGCAACGACGAGCGACGTGCCAGCGGCCACTGCGGGTGCGGTAACGCCTCCGCAGGTTATCGTCGTGCACGTGGATGGCGCGGTCGCGGCACCGGGCGTGTACGAGCTTGGGGAGGGCCATGCGCGCGTGACCGATGCGGTCGCCGCGGCGGGAGGACTCGTCGATGGCGCCGACACGGCCAGCGTGAACCTGGCGGGTCAGGTCACAGACGGGCAGAAGGTCTACATTCCGCGCGAGGGGGAGCAGGTAGCAACCAATGCGTCTTCCTCGCAGGGTTCAGGTGATGCCTCAAGTTCAGGAGCTTCGGCTATGCCGTCCGGGCTCGTGAACATCAACACGGCGAGTGCCGAGGAGCTGGACGCCCTCCCGGGAGTAGGGCCTTCGACGGCTGCGGCGATCGTCGAGGAGCGCGAGGCGAACGGCCCCTTCTCGTCCGCCGATGACCTCATGCGCGTGAGCGGCATTGGCGAGAAGAAGTTTGCCAAGCTCAAGGACCACGTCTGTGTGTAGCGAAGGGCGCGTTGCCCCCGAGACTTCTGCGGGTGACGCCGCCACGTATCCGGGCAAGCCGTACGTGCCGCCCCTGCTTAGCTCTCTGACCGTGCTTGTTTTGGGCGACAACCTGCTTCTCAGGGGCGTCGTGGACGCTATGCCTCTGCTGGCGGGCGCAGTGCTCGCGCCAATTTGCGGAGCAGTACTTAGGCTGAGGGGGCGTGGGACTGCCTCTTGGCACGTGCTTGCTTGCGGCATGGCCATCGTGCTCTCGTGCGCCTGGTGCGTGCCGGCGCTTTCGCGGCTCGATGCCGCTGCTCTCGAGCTTGGCTCCACGCCGGTGTCGAGGCTCGAGATGGTCGTTGCGAGCGAGCCCTCGCAGACGCAGTCGGGATGGCTGTGCCGTGCCGACTGCTCGCTGCCAAGCGGCGCCGTCGGCCACGTTTGGCTTGCGTGCAGCGAGCGCCTCCCCGTGGGCGAGCGACTCCGCGCCGTTGGGCGGTTCTCGGCCAATGGGGACGACGAGTGGGGCCTCTCGAGCAGAGCGGCTGGGCTCGCCGGTCGCGTCAAGGTCGTGCGCGTGTTGGAGGAGGCGCCGCCCGAGGGGGTGCATGCGGCTTTGGGTGGCCTTCGCGAGTGCGTGCTTGGCGCGATCGACCCTTCGAGCGGGCCTGGTGCCGCGCTACTCGCCGGACTTGTCGCTGGGGAGCGCACCGAGCTCAAGGCGCGGGGCATCTCGGACGAGTTTGCGGCTGCCGGCCTTGCGCACCTCGTGGCGGTGTCTGGCTCTCACCTTGCGGTGTTCTCCTCGGTCGTTGAGGCTGCCCTCGTCGCCCTTGGCGTCTCGAGCGGGTCGAGGGTCGTGGCGGGCCTTGGCCTCTGTGCCGCGTTCGTGGCGCTGTGCGGGGCACCTGCGTCGGCGCTGCGGGCCTGGGTCATGCTCGCGGCGTCGCGCTCGGCGCGTCTCGTGGGCAGAAGGGGCCATGCTCCCTCGGGGCTTGCCCTGGCGGGCCTCGCCATGTGTCTCGCAAATCCGCATTGTGCCTGTGACCTTGGGTTTCAGCTCTCGGTTCTCTCGGTGGCGTCCCTCGTGCTCTTCTCGGGCTGGTTCGAGGCCGCAGCGGCGAACGTGCTGGGAGGCCACAGGTCCACATGGCGCTCACGCCTGCCTCGGATGCTGCGCGGTCCCTTATCAAAGCTCGGTAGGTACGTCCTCTCGTCGGTCTGCTCCTCGCTCGTGTGCCAGGCCGCGACGCTTCCGCTGGTCGTTGCTTCGTTTGGGAGGGTGAGCCTCGTGTCGGTGCTCTCGAACCTCGTCGTGGGACCTGCTTTTGCGCCCTTGCTCTGCGTGGCGCTCGCTGCTCTTACCGTTTGCTGGATGCCGGTCGTTGGGCCGGTGGCACTTTGCGCGGCGCGGCTCTTTGCCGGTGCTGTGGTGGAGGTCGTTGGCTGGCTTGCCTCGCTTCCGCTTGCGAGCGTCGCGGCAACGGCCCCTGGCTGGGCCGCGCTCGTGCCCCTCGTTGTGGGGTCCGTGCTGCTCTCCACCTGGCCCAGGCCTTCGCCGCGTGCGCTACGCATGGGGTGCGCGGCACTGTTCGTGCCCCTTGTCGCGCTCGCCCTGCGCCTCTATGTGCTCGTGCCCCCAAGCGTCACGGTGCTCGACGTTGGCCAGGGGGATGCCATCCTCATCCGAGATGGCCCCCACGTGGTGCTCGTCGACACGGGTCCCGCCGGCACCATCACGCCCGCGCTGGCGCGCCATCACGTGGCGTGGCTCGACGCCGTGGTCGTTACCCATCTGCATGATGACCACACCGGTGGCATCGATGAGCTCGCGGGGCTAGTGAGCTGCGGCGATGTACTCGTTGGTAGGGGAGTCGGGGCCAATCTGGGCTCCCTCGAGGATGACGTCGGGCGCCTTGCGCGCAATGGCGTCGAGGAGCTCGGTGTGGGAGACTCCCTGCGCGTTGGCGGCTTCAAGATAACGTGCCTGTGGCCTGATGAGCCCACCGACGGCTCCGAGAACGAGGACTCCGTCTGCCTCCTGGTGGAGTACGAAGGCCTTCGGGGCGAGATGTCCGTGCTTCTCACGGGAGACGCCGAGTCCAACGTCCTGCAGGCGGTGGCCCCTCGGGCCGGCGACGTCGATGCCCTCAAGGTGGGCCATCACGGCTCGCGCGTGTCCATCACCACGGAGGAGGCCGCCGAGCTTGCGCCCGAGGTCGCCGTGGCGAGTGCGGGGGAGGGCAACTCCTATGGGCATCCCACGCCAGAGTGCCGGGAGGTGCTGGAGGGTGCGGGCTCGACGTTTCTGTGCACCATCGAGCGCGGGGACGTTACGCTCGAGCCGGATCCGATGGGCGTGCGCGTGACTTCTCAGCGCTAGGGTTTGCGGACGGTGCGCATGTATTCGGGTATCGCCTTGGTTGACTCGTCTTCCCTGCGCCCGAGGCCGCGAATCGCCTCGAAGCCGCGGGCCCGTGGGGCGTACGGGCACGCGGGGCGATACAATCGAATGCAATGCAACTCCAAGGGAGGTCCCATGGCAGAGCTCTTGCCCGCATATTTGGTCGTTGGTACCGACGAGCTCAAGCGCTCATCGGCCGTGAAGCGCCTGCGTGCCAAGGTCCCCGCAGACCTCGCGGACTTCAACCTCGACCAGATTGACGGACATGCGGTCGAGGATCCTGACCAGATCGTCTCATCGGCCCAGATGCTGCCGTTCTGCGCCGACTTCCGCCTCGTGATCGTCGAGGCGGCCGACGCCCTGCCCAAGCCCGTCTCCGAGGCACTCGTCTCCTACCTTGCAGACCCCAACCCCCAGTGCGTCCTGTGCCTCGTGGCCGAGAAGCTCGCCAAGAACACGCGTCTCTACAAGGCGGTCGCCAAGGTGGGGGCCAAGGCCATCATCGACTGCACGCCGCTCAAGCGCTGGAACCTGCCGCCCTATGTGGTGAAGCTTGCCGCGGGCCACGGGCTCACCATGGACGTCGACGCGGCCGACGAGCTCGTGAACCGCGTGGGCGAGTCGACCGTGGCGCTCGACAACCAGCTCAAGAGCCTGGCCGAGCAGCTCGGCGCGCGACGCATCACTCGCGCCGACGTCGAGGCTAACGTGGCCCAGGTCGCCGAGGTGAGCCCCTGGGCATTTGCCGACGCCGTCTGCGAGCGCGACGCGGCCCGTGCGCTCGTTATGCTTGGCGCGATGCGCAGCCCCGCGTACGTCTTTCTCCACTCGGTGCTCCTGGGCAGGCTTCGCGAGCTCATCTGCGCCCAGTCGCTCGATGCCCGTGGCGCCTCCTCCCAGGTTGCCCACGAGCTGGGGCGCCAGCAGTGGCAGGTCAAGAACCACGCCCGCTGGGCCCGCCGCTTTGGCAGGGGCGAGCTCGTGGTCCTGCTGCGCGAGGCGGCCGTGTGCGAGCGCGCCCTCAAGGGCAGCCCCGACTCCGAGACCGCCTTCGTCCGCTTTGTCCTCGCCATCTGCACCCCTCGCGCGCATTAGGCATGCACACGAGTTTGTGTGTCTGCGACCCTCTCGCCGTGTGCCACAGGTGCAGTCTGGTCACAAAAGAACCCCCGCTGGCCAGCACGCCAGCGGGGGTTCAAAGATTCGCTGTATGCGAGAAGCTACTTGATGGTGTTCACGAGCTTCTGGACGCCAGACTTGCGCTGGGCAGCCTGGTTCTTGTGAATGATGCCCTTGGAGGCAGCCTTGTCGAGCAGACGGCCGGCCTTGTTGGCCTCGGTCTGAGCGAGCTCGGCGTCCTTGGCCTCGACGGCGGCGCGGACGCGCTTGACGGCGGTCTTCAGCTCGGAACGGACGGCCTTGTTGCGCATGCGAGCCTTCTCGGCGGTGAGGATGCGCTTCTTCTGCGACTTGATGTTAGCCACGTACAGATCCTTTCAATTACTTCTCTTTGAGGCCTCTGTTGGGCTGGGGAGTGGGGTTCCCGTTGCCCGACACGGCAGTCAACTTCGCGAGTATAGCAGATGGTCATGGCGTCTGCACCACAAATGCAAAGAACTCGCAGGTGCATCGAAGAAATACGCTAGAATCGACCACATGAATACTCACGATACCTCACACATCAGGAACTTCTCCATCGTCGCTCACATCGACCATGGCAAGTCCACCATCTCCGACCGCATCCTCGAGCTCACCCGAACGGTCGACGAGCGCGACATGGAGTCGCAGCTCCTCGACACGATGGACATCGAGCGCGAGCGTGGCATCACGATCAAGAGCAACGCCGTGCGCGTGATGTACGACGCCGATGATGGCCAGACCTACCAGTTCAACCTCATCGACACGCCGGGCCACGTCGACTTCACCTACGAGGTCTCGCGCTCTCTTGCCGCGTGCGAGGGTGCCGTGCTCGTCGTTGACTCCACCCAGGGCGTCGAGGCGCAGACGGTTTCAAACGCGAGCCTTGCGATGAACGCCAACCTCGACATCGTGCCGGCCATCAACAAGATTGACCTGCCGAGCGCCCATCCCGACGAGGTGAAGGAAGAAATCGAGGAGGACCTCGCGATTCCCGCCGACGACGCCGTGTGCGTCTCGGGCAAGACGGGCGAGGGCATCCACGACCTGCTCGAGTCCATCGTCTTCCTCATCTCGCCGCCCACCGGCGACTACGACGCCCCGCTCAAGGCCCTCATCCTCGACTCCTACTTCGACGAGTACCGCGGCGTGGTGGCCACGGTGCGCGTGTTCGATGGCCACATCGCCAAGGGCGACACTCTGCGCATGATGCAGGGCGGCGAGGACTTCCTCGTCGACGGCGTGGGCGTCAAGCGTCCCGCCGAGGTCCTCATGGACGAGCTGGGCGTGGGCGAGGTCGGCTTCGTCGTCACGGGTCTCAAGGATCCCGAGGCCGTGCGCGTGGGCGACACCCTCACCTATGCCGACAACCCCACCTCCGAGCCGCTGCCGGGCTATCGCGAGGCCAAGCCCATGGTCTACACGGGCCTCTTCCCGGTCGACAACAAGGAGTACGAGAACCTGCGTGACGCCCTCGAGAAGCTCCACGTGAACGACCCCTCGCTCACGTGGTCCCCCGAGACCTCGGTGGCGCTGGGCTTTGGCTTCCGCGTGGGCTTCCTCGGCCTTCTCCACATGGAGGTCGTCAAGGAGCGTCTCGAACGCGAGTTCAACCTCGACCTCATCGCCACGTCTCCCTCGGTCGACTACCACGTCTACAAGACCGACGGCGAGATGGTTGGCGTGCGCAGCCCGCAGGACCTGCCCGACGTCACGTGCATCGACCACATCGAGGAGCCCTACCTCAAGGCCAAGATCATCTGCCCGCCCGAGTTCACCGGCGCGGTCATGCAGCTTGCCATCGAGCATCGTGGCGTCACCACCGACATGATTCACCTCACCCAGAAGTCGGTTGAGCTGCGCTTCGACATGCCACTTGCCGAGCTCATTCTTGACTTCTTCGACCAGCTCAAGAGCCGCACCAAGGGCTACGCCTCGCTCGACTACGAGTTCTCCGAGTACCGCACGAGCGAGCTCGTGAAGCTCGACATCCTGCTGTCCGGCGACGAGGTCGACGCCCTGTCGTTCATCGTCCACAAGGACAAGGCCTACACGCTTGCCCGCGGCCTGTGCGACAAGCTCAAGGAGATCATCCCGCGCCAGCAGTTCGAGGTGCCCATCCAGGGTGCCATCGGCAACAAGATCATCGCCCGCTCCACGGTCAAGGCCATGCGCAAGGACGTGCTCGCCAAGTGCTACGGCGGCGACATCTCGCGCAAGCGCAAGCTGCTCGAGAAGCAGAAGGAGGGCAAGAAGCGCATGAAGGCCATCGGCTCGGTCGACGTGCCGCAGGAGGCCTTCATGGCGATCCTCAAGGTGGACGACTAGTGAGGCGCTCCGCCACGTACGTGGCCGCGCAGCACGAGCTCTCCCAAACCGATGCCGCCCGCTCCGTGATGGAGGAGGGCGCCGCCGCGGCCGGCCTCGCCTGGCCGCCCGTGTCTTTTTCCGAGGTTGGCACGCTGCGCGAGCGCCTCGCCGCCTCACCCTTCCTCATGGCGCCCATGGCAAGCGTCACCGACGCGGCCTACCGCATGGTGATGCGCGCGGGTGGCGCCGCGCTCGCCTACACCGAGATGGTGAGCGTCACGGGTATCCACTACGCAAGCGACAAGACCTGGTCGCTCGTCGAGCCCAATGCTGGCGAGCCCGACCTTGCCGTGCAGCTCTTTGGCGCCGATCCCGAGCACTTCCGCGAGGCGGCCGCCCAACTGGGCGAGCACGTGGGGAGCAAGCTCGCCCTCGTCGACGTCAACATGGCCTGCCCCGTACCCAAGGTCACCAAGGGCGGGGCGGGGTCTGCCCTGCTCGATGACCCCGCGCTCGCGGCGCGCATCGTCGAGGCCCTGCGCGAGGAGCTCGACGTTCCCGTCACGGTCAAGATTCGCTTGGGCCGCAGGCCCGATGCGCTCGTGGGAGCCGACTTCGCCCGCGCCATGGAGGCCGCGGGCGCCGCCGCCATCGCGGTACACGGACGCGTGGCCTCTCAGATGTATCGCGGCCAGTCGAGCGCGGAGGGCGTGGCCGAGGTGGTGCGCGCGCTGAGCGTGCCGGTCATCGCCTCGGGAGACGCCCTCGACGCCGAGCGCGCGGCCGCGCTGCTGGACCGCACGGGCGCCGCTGCCTGCTTCATCGCCCGCGGCTCCTACGGCGACCCGTGGGTGTTCGAGAACGCCCGCCGCCTTCGCGAGGGCAAGGTCCCCGTCGAGGTGACGCCCGCCATGCGCCTTGCCGCGTTTCGCCTGCACGTGAGGCTGCTCGGCGCCACGGGTGCCCACATCGCCCGCGCGCGCAGCCTCGCGGGCTGGTACCTGCGCGGGATTCCCGAGGCCGCCGCCTGGCGCGAGCGGGCCATGCACTGCGTGGGGCTCGAAGACTACCTGGCGCTCGCAGACGAGCTCGAGGCAACACTGTGAGCGAAGGCGTCGAGGCTCTCTACCTGCACGTTCCCTTTTGCGTGAGGCGCTGCCGCTACTGCGACTTCGCCACGGCGGCCACGCACCACGACGACGCCCGCATGCTTGCCTACGAGCGCTCGCTCGAGCGGCTCGTGGGGCAGGCGCGTGAAATCGGGCTTCTTGGCCGTCCTGGGAGCGCCTACGTTGGCGGCGGCACGCCCACGATGCTGGGCGCCGAGGGGCTGCCCTCGCTCGTCTCGGCCATCTGCGCCGCGGGCCCCGTGGACGAGCTCTCCTTCGAGGCAAACCCCGAGTCGCTCTCCGACGAGCTGCTCGCCCGCGCGCGCGAGGCGGGCGCCACGCGCGTCTCCGTTGGCGTACAGAGCTTCGATGATCGCGAGCTGCGTGGCCTGGGCCGCGTGCATGACGCCCTCCTCGCGCGAGATCGCGTTGCCGCTGCCGTGGACTCGGGGTTCGACGTGTCGCTCGACCTCATGTGCGGCATTCCCTTCCAGACGCTCGAAAGCTGGCGCTCCTCGCTTGTTCAGGCCGTTGAGCTGGGCGTGGGCCACGTGAGCTGCTATCCCCTCATGATCGAGCCGGGCACCCCGCTCGAGCGCATGTGCGAGTCCGGCCAGCTGCCCTGGCCCTCGGACGACACCGAGGCGGACGACATGGAGGCCGCGCTCGAGGTGCTGGGACAGGCGGGCTTCTCGCGCTACGAGGTCGCAAGCTATGCCAGGCCTGGCAAACGGTGCGCCCACAACGTTCGCTACTGGACGGGCGTCGAGTACCTGGGCCTTGGCGCGGCAGCCGCGAGCATGCTCAGTCGCGCTTCTTACCTGCGCCTTCGCGAGGCGGTGCCCGCGCTCGCTGCGCCAATCGACGACGCCGTGCGCTTTAGGCTCACGATCTGCTCCACGACAGACGAGCTTGTATGCGCCACCTCGCTCGCGTCCCTCTCGTTTGAGGTCGAGCAGCTGAGTGAGCGCGAGGCCGTGGCCGAGGATCTCATGCTCGCCGCGCGCATGACCGACGGGCTGCCCACGCCCCTCATCGAGCATGCCCGTACAACCCTGGGCTCCGCTCGTGTCGACGACGCCCTTGCCAACCTCGTGCGGCGCGGCCTGCTCGAGCGGGGGAGCGTGGGCTCGCTTGTGCCCACGCACGACGGCTGGCTTTTGG
This sequence comes from uncultured Parolsenella sp., assembly GCF_958346945.1. Taxonomy (NCBI): domain Bacteria; kingdom Bacillati; phylum Actinomycetota; class Coriobacteriia; order Coriobacteriales; family Atopobiaceae; genus Parolsenella; species uncultured Parolsenella sp. The sequence goes on along the minus strand of NZ_CATVTL010000002.1, from coordinate 153,062 downwards.
GAAACGAACTCTACGGGGCCCTCTGGGACCTCGCGGGCGACCCCTCGCAGGGCTAGGCCGGCCGATTGCCGCCGCCATGAGCACCGCCGCGGGGACGTTCAGGCCGCGGTGGTACTCTTAACAAATGCTGAACCAACCACAACCGCCTGGAGCCGCACCGTGTTTTCCTGGATCACCGACGTCTTCATGGCCATCATGCGCCCCTGCTATGCGCTCACGGGCAACTGGTGGCTCACCATCCTGCTGTTCACCGTCATCGCCAAGCTCGTGCTCATGCCGCTGTCGCTGTGGTGCCAGTGGAACTCCATCGTCATGGTTCGCATGATGCCCGCCCTCAACCGCGTCAAGGTCAAGTACTTCGGCGACCAGGAGCGCATCGGCGAGCGCCAGAGCGAGCTCAACCGCGAGTACCACTACCACCCGCTGCTGTCGCTCGTCCCGCTGGCGGTGCAGGTCGTGATCCTGTTCGGCCTAGTCGACGTCATCCACGCCATCGCCGACTCGGGCGCCGCGGGCACCGAGTTCCTGGGCCTGGTGCCGGCCGAGGACGGCGGCGCCTCCTGGGCGATGCCCATCGCCGCGGCCCTCTCCGCCGTGGTCATGGGCTGCGCCTCCAACGTCATCAACCCGCTGCAGCGCGAGCAATCCCGTGCCGAGAAGAACTCCACGAACGGCCTGTCCATCGCGCTGTCGCTGTTCCTGGGCGTCTACGTCTCGTGCGGCATGGCGTTCTACTGGGTGTGCTCCAACCTGCTGTCCGTCGCGGTCCAGGCCCTGTGCAACCTTATCATCAGCCCGGCCAGGTACGTCGACTACGAGGACCTCGCGGCCTCCAAGGCCGAGCTTGACGAGCTCAACAGCCTCAGCGCGAAGAAGGGGCCGTGGTGGCGCCCCGATCCGCTCGCCCGCCGCGAGCGCGCCGACGTCCGCCGCTTCTTCTCGGTCGTGGGCAAGCACCTCGTGGTCTACTCCGAGCGCTCCGGCTTCTGGAAGTACTTCCGCGGCATGGTGGGGTGGCTGCTCGAGAACTCCGATGCCGTGGTCCACTACGTCACCGGCGACCCCGACGACCAGGTCTTCGCCTTCGCCCAGGACCACCCGCGCGTCATGCCCTACTACGTGGGCGACAAACGCCTCATCACCCTCATGATGAAGATGGACGCCGACGTCGTGGTCATGACCCTCGACGACCTCGACAACTTCTACGTCAAGCGCTCCTACGTGAGCCCCTCGACGCGCTACGTCTACGCCTTCCACCATCCCACGAGCCTGCACCTCGTGAGCCACGAGGAGGCCTTCGACCACTACGACGCGATGCTGTGCGTGGGGCCCCACCAGGTGCGCGAGGCCCGCGCCCGCGAGGCCCAGGCCGGGCTCGCCCCCAGGGAGCTCTGTGCCTGCGGCTACGACCTGCTCGACCGGGAGAGGGCCGACTACCTCGCCCGCGCCCACGCCTCCGCAGGCCGCCCCTGCGTGCTCATCGCCCCGTCCTGGCAGCCCGACAACATCCTCGACCTGTGCGCCGACGAGGTCATCCGCCCGCTGCTGGGCCGGGGCTGGAGGGTCGTGGTGCGCCCGCACCCCGAGTACACCAAGCGCTACCGCGCCCGCTGGGAGTCGCTGCAGGCCCGCTACGCCGACGTGCCGGCCGAGGACCTGTGGTTCGAGCAGGACTTCTCGAGCTCCGACTCGATCCTCGACGCCGACGTGCTCGTGACCGACTGGTCGAGCGTGTTCTGCGAGCTGGCCCTCGTGGCCTTCAAGCCCTGCGTGTTCGTCGACACCCCCATGAAGGAGACGAACCCCAACTGGCGCGACCTGGGCATCGAGCCCACCGACATCGCGCTGCGCAACCGCGTGGGGCGCTCGCTGGCGGTGTCGGAGCTCTCCGAGCTCACGGGCGTGGTGGCCGAGATGGTCGCCAACCCCGGGGAGTGGCGCGAGAGGCTCGAGGCCGCGCGCGACGAGATGCAGTACTTCCCGGGCCAGGGCGCCGAGAGGGCCGGCCGCTACGTGCTGGGCCTCGTGCTCGAGGCACAGGCCGCCCGCGAGGGCGACGAGGCCGGCGTCGAGGCCGCCCGCGCCGAGCGCGCCGAGCTGCTCGCCGACGACGTCATGCTGCCTAAGCTCAAGATGGGGGAGTAGGTCAGGGTCAGAGCCTCGCGACGACAGCTTTGACGAGCAAAATGGCCGCGCCGAGTCTGAAGACAGTCAGATTCGGCGCGGCCATTGCCATGCTTTAGCGCGGGCCATCACGTTGGCTGGTGACCCCGCTTGTGCCGTGCCAATTTGGTGAGGCCTTGGGCCGCAACGGGAATGAGGCAGAAGAAGAACGGCATGGCGTACATACCCTTTGCCTCCCAGAGGACGTAGACGACAAAGCCCATAAAGAAGGCGCAGGGCAGGCAGTAGGCGAGCGTCTTCGACTTGTCTCCAACCTGTCTGAACAGCTCGACCGCCCCAATTGTTGCTCCTGCGTAGATGACCGTCTGCATGCCATCCATCACGGCAAAGAGGGCCCTGCTTACCCACCCATGAATAAAGCTCGTGTCCCATGCATCGTAGCGACCGTCTGGCGCGTTGGTGCCCGCCGCCCCCTCGGGCGTCATGATGCCAATCGAGGCGATGTAGAGTGACTGAAACGTTGGGTCGAGCCACTCGGTGCCGAGCTTCTTGGAGAAGAACCAAGCGGCGTATGCGGGGTCGCTCGCAAAGCGTGTGGCTGCCTGCCCAATGGCACCCTTTGCCTCCTCGGCCTGAGCTGCAACGTCGCCCTCGTTCCTTATCTGGCTCTCGAGGGCAAAGCCACTCCACCAGCCGGGCATCGACTCGCCAAACACGTCTCCCGTGTTGAGTCCCATGGCAATCCACATGGACTTTGGCTGGTTATCGGGAAACTCGACTCCCAAGCGTGCCTCCATGTAAGAGGTGGGGAGTGCCCCGGCAGCCTTTGAGGATATAACGAGCAGGGCGACCATGAGGGGCGCGCGCCACCAAGACAACTTCCTGACGCTGTCGATGGCAAGTACCAGCACAAAGCCAATGGCCATGACCACGTAAGTCGACTTTGCGACAAAGCCGAAGAACAGCAGGATGGCTCCAAACAGGATGAGAGGAAGAGCCCTTGTGCCCTCAATCGCCTGCGATTTCATCCAGGCAAGCATCGCGAAGAGGCAAAGAGCGAGCCCCAACGCATTGCCATAAGGGAATATGCAGAACACGAGCGGTGGCACAAAGGTGAGCGCGAGCAGCTCCGCCACGAGACGCTCGCGCTTTGGTGCCCCCGTGAGGCGTGCCATGCCAACGAGCGCAAGTCCGGAGCCAACCGAGGCAAGCGCGTTCGTGAACTGGTAGAGCATGACGGCATGGGTGCCAAAGAGCCTGAAGTACCCCTCGAAGACAAGGAGGATGCCCGCCTGGAAGGGATAGTTCGACAGGTACATGTCGCCGGGTAGGCGGCTCGCGAATGCATCCGCTCGGGGCAGGAATGACGAGTAGTCGTCCCGGGCGAGCTCCTGGGCATACTGCGTGAGCTGGCGCGAGTCGGCAAAGCCGTTGTAGGCGGTTGCGTTGTCGAGGATCCACCAGGTGCAGAACAGCAGGGCGAGGGCGGTAAGGATGGCAACGAACCTGCCCTCGCGGACCCGGTCCGCATGTCGCACCAGCCTCACGACAACAAGGAGGTAGAGAGCCATAACAACAAACGCTGCGGCAAACTCGAGGACCCACTTGGGGGTGGTGGGCAGATGGAAGGAGACGTACTCGCTGAAGCCCGCTCCCAAGGCTCCTGTGGCCGTCACGAAGAAGGAAGCAACCGCAAGAAGGCCACAGATTGTGGCGACGAGCGCACAGCCAAGGGCGAGGAGCCAGCCAAAGGACCGGCTCCTCATTTCCCCGTGCGACGTCGCGTTGTTTTCGGTGAGCGCCATCTCGGGCTAGCCCCTCCTGAGCTTGCGGTGGATGCGGTGGGGCTTGGCGGCCTCCTCGCCCAGGCGCCTCACGCGGTCGCGCTGGTAGTCGTCGAAGTTGCCCTCGAACCAATGCCAGCGGCCCGGCTCCTCGTCGGTGCCCTCCCAGGCAAGGATGTGGGTGGCCACGCGGTCGAGGAACCAGCGGTCGTGCGAGGTAATGACCGAGCAGCCCGGGAAGGCCAGCAGGGCCTCCTCGAGGCTCTCGAGCGTCTCGGTGTCGAGGTCATTGGTGGGCTCGTCGAGCAGCAGCAGGTTGCCGCCCTGCTTGAGCGTGAGGGCGAGGTTCAGTCGGTTGCGCTCGCCGCCCGACAGCACGCCAGCGGGCTTCTGCTGGTCGGTGCCCTTGAAGCCGAAGGCGCTCACGTAGGCGCGGGAGTTGATCTCGTCTTTGCCCACGACGATGAAGTCGTTGCCATCCGAGACGACCTCCCAGACGTTCTTCTCGGCATCGATGCCCGCACGCATCTGGTCGACGTAGGAGAGCTTGACGGTCTCGCCCAGCTCGATCGAGCCACTCGTGGGCTGCTCGGTCTTGGACTCGGCGAGCGTCGTGTCGCCCGCGGCCACGGCGGCGCCCACGATCATCTTGAACAGCGTCGACTTGCCCACGCCGTTGGGGCCGATCACGCCCACGATGCCGTTGCGCGGCAGCTCGAAGGACAGGTCGTCGATCAGGACGCGGTCGCCAAAGCTCTTGGAGAGGTGCTCAGCCACCAGCACCTTCGTGCCCAGGCGCGGGCCCACGGGAATGCGGATGTCGGTGACGCTCACGATGCGGCCCGCGGCGGCCTCGGCCTCCATCTGCTCGTAGCGCTCGAGGCGCGCCTTGTTCTTGGCCTGGCGGGCCTTGGGGGAGCTGCGCACCCACTCGAGTTCGTTCTTGAGGCGCGTGGCGAGCTTGGCCTCCTTCTGGCCCTGGGCCTCGAGGCGGGCGGCCTTGGTCTCGAGGTAGGTGGAGTAGTTGCCCTTGTAGGGGTAGAGGTGGCCGCGGTCGACCTCGCAGATCCACTCGGCGACGTTGTCGAGGAAGTAGCGGTCGTGGGTCACGGCGAGCACGGCGCCGGGGTAGTTGTGGAGGAACTGCTCGAGCCACAGCACGCTCTCGGCGTCGAGGTGGTTGGTGGGCTCGTCAAGCAGCAGCAAGTCGGGCGCCTCGAGCAGCAGACGGCACAGGGCCACGCGCCTGCGCTCGCCGCCCGACAGCACGTTCACTGGCATGTCGGGGTCGGGGCACTGCAGGGCGTCCATGGCTTGGGTGAGCTGCGAGTCGAGGTCCCAGCCGTTTGCGGCGTCAATCTCGTCCTGGAGCTTGCCCATCTCGGCCATGAGGGCGTCGAAGTCAGCGTCGGGGTCGGCCATCTCGTTGCCGATCTGGTTGAAGCGGTCGATCTTAGCGAGCAAGTCGCCAAAGGCCATACGCACGTTCTCGATGACGGTCTTGTCGTCGTCGAGCGGCGGCTCCTGCTCGAGCAGGCCCACGGTGTAGCCGGGGGTGAGGCGGGCGTCGCCGTTGGTGACCTCCTCCTTGCCGGCCATGATCTTGAGCAGCGTCGACTTGCCCATGCCGTTGGGGCCCACGACGCCAATCTTGGCGCCCGGGAAGAAGCTCAGGGTCACGTCATCGAGGATGACCTTGTCGCCATGGCTCTTGCGCGCCTCGAACATCTGGTAGATGAACTCTGCCATCCGTACCTCCTGGTAGGGGTCACTGGGACGGCGGCGTCCGCGGCGCTCTCGTCCCACGTTTCCTGCGGCGTGCGCGGCGACTCGTCTGCGGCCCGCCTCGCCTGCCGTGACACCCAAGCGTATCAGATGGGTGCATGTTAGATGTCGAGTTGCGCCCACTATTGGGTAGAATGTCGAGCATACGTGCGCCTCGGGCATGGCCCCGGGGCGCTAAGGCGCGCAACAGACGGGAGCCCACGCAGGCATGGCATCCATGAACGACAAGGACTACTACGCGATCCTCGGCGTCGAGCACGATGCGGACGACGCGCAGATTCGCAAGGCGTTCCAGAAGCTGGCGCGCAAGTACCACCCCGACATCAACAAGGAGCCTGGCGCTGAGGAGAAGTTCAAGGAGATCTCCGAGGCCTACGCCGTGCTCTCGGACCCCGACAAGCGCCGCCGCTACGACACCATGTCGTCGGGCAACCCCTTCGCGGGCGGCTCTCCTTATGGGGGCGGTGGCGCCCCCTCCCAGGGAGACCCGTTCGCGGGCATGGGCGGCTTCTGGGGCTTTCCCTTCTCCGACATGGGAGGCCGCTCCCGCTCGCGCACGCGCAGCCGCGCCTACAACCCGCAGGCGGGCGGTGACGTCGTCTATCAGCTCGACCTCGACGACGAGCAGGCCAAGAAGGGCTGCCGCCGCGGCATCACCTACCAGCGCTACGTCGCCTGCGACGTCTGTCACGGTGCGGGCTCGGTCCACGCCGACCATGCGCGCACCTGCCCCACCTGCGGCGGCACCGGCCATATCTCGGTCGACCTCGCGAGCCTTCTGGGCCTGGGCGTCATGAACATGGTCTGCCCTGAGTGCGAGGGCAGCGGCCGCGTCGTCGCCGACCCGTGCGACACCTGCGGCGGCACCGGGCGCGTGCTCTCGGCGAGTGAGGTCGTCGTCGACATCCCGGCGGGCAGCCACGACGGCGACACCGTGCGCGTGAGCGGCATGGGCAACGCCGGCACCAACGGCTCGACCACCGGCGACTTCGTCTGTCGCGTGGGCGTTCCCAGCGAACGCCTCTCGCCCAGGGCCGCCCAGGGCTTCCAGCTCCTGGGCTTCGCCGCGCCGTTCCTCATCCTGGGCCTTCTGCTCCAGAGCCTGGCACAGCTTGGCCTCGTCGTTGCCGTGCCCGCGCTCATGGGCGTGTGGTTCATCCTCGGCAACGGGGGCCTGCTCCACAAGCCCAAGAGCTGGTGGAGCAACGCCTGGCGCTACTTCGTCAACGGTGCCATGAACGGCGCCACGATCGCCGTCTTCATGGCCCTCATGGTCTCGTGCATGTCGGGCCTGGGCACCCGCGGCTACGGGGCGCGCGGCTTCTACTAGCCTCTTCGCGGGCCCTCGCGCCCGCTCTCACGAACGTCATCAGCAATTAGGGAAGCGAGAACTACGAGCGTGGAATCCAAGGTCGACTATTACGAGGTGCTTGGCGTCGACCACGACGCCGACGCAAGGACCATCAAGCGCGCCTTCCTCAAAAAGGCCCGCACCCTTCATCCGGACGTCAACAAGGCGCCCGACGCCGAGGAGAAGTTCAAGGAGGTCAACGAGGCCTACTCCGTCCTCTCCGACGAGCAGAAGCGCGCCAACTACGACCGCTACGGCGACCCCAACGGCCCCGCGGGCTTTGGCGCCGGCGGCGTCGACGTGTCCGACATCTTTGGCGGCTTTGGCATGGACGACATCTTCTCGTCGTTCTTTGGCGGCGGCGCCTCGGGTGGCCGCGCCGCGCGTACGGCCGGCCGCGACATGGGCATCACGCTGCGCGTCTCGCTCGCCGAGGCTGCGAGCGGGTGCACCAAGACGGTCGCCTACGACCGCCTCGCCCCCTGCGATGACTGCAACGGCTCGGGCTGCGCCGAGGACGGCCACGTCACGACGTGCTCGCGCTGCCACGGCACGGGCCGCGTGGTGACGGTCCAGCGCACGATCTTGGGGCAGATGCAGACCCAGTCCGAGTGCCCCGCCTGCCATGGCACCGGCCACACCATCGACCACCCCTGCGAGACCTGCGGCGGCCAGGGCCGCACACCCAACCACGAGACGGTCAAGATCGACGTTCCCGCGGGCGTCCACTCAGGCCAGAGCCTGCGCGTCGAGGGCTACGGCGAGGCCGGCGTGCGCGGCGACACCTCGGGCGACCTCATCGTGCGCATCGAGGTCGTCGAGGGCGACCGCTTCCAGCGCCAGGGCGACGACCTGTTCTGCGTCGAGGACGTCACGGCGCTCGAGGCCATGTGCGGCTGCACGCTTGACGTCGAGGGCGTGCTCGCCGACGAGTGCGTGAGCGTGAGGGTCCCGGCCGGCTGCCAGCCCGGCCAGCACGTCGAAGTCGAGGGCTATGGCATGCCCCGACAGGGATCTGCGGCCCGCGGCAAGCTCGTCGTCGTGGTGAACGTCGTGGTGCCGGGTGACCTGTCGGCAGACGACCTCGAGACGTTGCGCTCCATCGCCGAGAAGCGCGGCGAGCGCGTCGGCAACGTCGTCGGGTCCGACGCCCGCGAGGGCGAGGGCCTCTTCGGGCACGTGCGCCGCGCCGCCTCCGCCCGCCCGAGCGGCAAGGGCAAGCGCAAGAAGTAGCCGCTGCCCCTACGCGCGCCCTAGCCTCGTGGCCCCTTGCGCGGGCTGCGCGGCTGGGGCGCGTGTCGTATCATCGAGATGTTCTCGCACCCAGACTTTGGAGGAGCATGGAGCCCGCCCAGGTTCGCCTCACGATTCCCGATTCCCTCGACCTCACGCGCCTCATGGGCCCCGCAGACTCGCTGCTGCGCCGCATCGAGGCCGCGACGGACGCCTCGGTCACCGTGCGGGGCAACCAGGTGAGCGTCGCGGGGGACCCGGTCGAGGCCAACCGCATCGTGGGCGTGTTCTCGAGCCTAATCAACCTCGTGAGCAGGGGAGACGTGCCCACCACGGGAGACGTTGACCTGCTGCTCGCGAGCTCTGGCGAGGCAGGCGTTGCCCACGCCTCGCTTGGCGACGACATCCTGCTCACCTATCGCGGCCGTGCCCTGCGGCCCAAGACGGCCGGCCAGCGCCGCTACGTCGAGGCCGTGCGCACCCACACCCTCACCTTTGCGCTGGGGCCCGCCGGCACGGGCAAGACCTACCTCGCCATGGCGATGGCCGTGGCGGCGCTCAAGCGCCACGAGGTGGGCCGCATCGTCCTGTGCCGCCCCGTCGTGGAGGCGGGGGAGTCGTTGGGATACCTGCCCGGCACCCTCCAGGAGAAGCTCGACCCCTACGTGCGCCCGCTCTACGACGCCCTCTTCGACATGACCGACATGGAGAAGGGCAACGCCATGATCGAGCAGGGCATCATCGAGATCGCCCCGCTCGCCTACATGCGCGGCCGCACCCTCAACGACGCCTTCGTCATCCTCGACGAGGCACAGAACACCACTCCCGAGCAGATGAAGATGTTTCTCACGAGGCTGGGGTTCCGCAGCCGCTTCGTCGTGACGGGCGACGCCTCCCAGCGCGACCTCGCGGGGACGAGCGGCCTCACGACGGCCCGCCGCGCGCTCGAGGGCACCGACGACATCGCGTTCGTCGACCTGGGCCGCGCCGACATCGTGCGCCACCCGCTCGTGGCGCGCATCGTCGAGGCTTACGAGCGCACCGAGCGGCACGACCATGAGAGGGGAGCGTCCCATGAGCGCTGAGATCGAGTTGTTCTGCGAGGAGGGCGCGAGCCTCGCCATCGACGAGGCTGAGCTCGCCCGCGTCTTTGACCTCGTGCTTGCCGAGGAGGGCGTCGAGCGCGCCTGCTGCGTGTCGGTGAGCGTGCTTGGCGAGTCCTCCATGCAGGCGCTCAACGCCGAGTGGCGTGGCGTCGAGGCCCCCACCGACGTGATCTCGCTCGAGTGCGAACGCCCCGACGACCCCGACCTGGGCCCGGACGAGCCCTGCGAGCTCGGGGACATCGCGATGGCACCCTCGGTGCTCGCCGCGCAGTCCGCCCGCTTTGGCACCACGCCCGAGGACGAGACGCGCCTCATGGCAATCCACTCACTGCTGCACCTGCTGGGCTACGATCACATCGAGGAGGCCGACGCCGCCGTCATGGAGGCGCGCGAGGACGAGCTCCTGGCCCTTGCCTGCGGGCGCGACCTCGGCCACGTCGCCACGACGCGCCATGCGGACGACACCCCTCTTCCAAAGGCGGGTGAGCGGCCGTGATACCGGGCTCCAAGGAGAACCACCCCTCGTTTCGCAAGAGCTTCGGCTTTGCCATCCAGGGCTTTCGCTTCGCCGTCACGAGCGAGCGCAACATCAAGGTGATGCTCGGCGGCTTCGTACTCGCCGTCGTCGCGGGTCTCGTCGTCGGGCTCGACGCGGCCCGCTGGGGCGTCGTCTTGCTGTGCTGTGGCGTCGTGCTCTCCGCCGAGCTCATCAACACCTCGATCGAGACGATCGTCGATCTCGTCTCGCCCGAGTACCACCCCCTCGCGGGGCGGGCCAAGGACATCGCCGCGGCCGCCACCTGGGTGCTGTGCGCCTTCGTCGCCTTCGCCGGCATCATCGTCATCGGCTCCGCCGCCATCGAGAAGTTCCTCTAGGGCTAGGAGGCCCCATGTCTGACACCCCCTTCAAGAGTGGCTTCGTCGCCCTCGTCGGCCGCCCCAACGCCGGCAAGTCAACCCTGCTCAACGCCTGCTGCGGGCAGCGCATCGCCATCACGAGCCCCGTGGCCCAGACCACGCGCAAGCGCCTACGCGCCGTGGTGAACACACCCGAGAGCCAGATCGTCATCGTCGACACGCCGGGCCTGCACAAGCCTAAGGACGCCCTTGGCAAGGAGCTCAACCGTGCCGCCCTGGGCGAGCTTGCCGACGTCGACGTCGTGGCCATGCTCGTCGACGCCACTAAGCCCGTGGGCACGGGCGACGAGTGGGTCGCGGGTCACGTCGACCACGCCCGCGCACCCAAGATCCTCGTGCTCACCAAGGCCGACCTCGCCAAGCCCGACCAGATGGCCGCCCAGCTCGAGGCCGCCCAGAAGCTCGCCCACTTCGACGACGTCATCGTCACGAGCGCCACCGAGGGCTTCAACGTCGACGCGTTCCTCTCGCTCGTGAACGAGAAGCTGCCCGAGGGCCCCAAGTGGTTCCCCGACGACATGGGCTCCGATGCCACCGAGGAGGACCTCGTGAGCGAGTTCGTGCGCGAGAAGGTCCTGCTCAACTGCCGTGACGAGGTGCCGCACTCGGTGGCCGTCGTCTGCAACGACATCGTCTGGAAGAAGGACGGCCACGCGAGCGTGAGCGCCACGATCCTTGTCGAGCGCGATGGCCAGAAGGGTATCATCGTGGGCCGCGGTGGCTCTATGATCAAGAAGATCGGCTCTGCCGCTCGTCCCGACATCGAGCGCCTGCTTGGCGCCAAGGTGTTCCTCGAGCTGCGCGTTCAGGTGCGCCCGCAGTGGCGCCGCGACCAGAACGAGATCCGCCGCCTGGGCTACGAGGCGGAGAGCTAGGCCTTGGCGCGCGGGCGCGCCCGCCACACCGCGGGCATCGTCATAGACCGCACCAAGCTGGGCGAGAGCGACCTCATCCTCACAATCCTCGAGGCGTGTGGCTGCCAGGCCCGGGCCGTTGCCAAGGGCGCGCGCAAGCCGGGCGGCAAGCTCGCGGCGCGCGTCCAGCTCTTCTGCGAGCTCGACCTGCTGCTGGCCCAGGGAAGGAGCCTCGACGTGGTGGCCGAGGCCCAGCTCGAGTGCCCCCACGCGGCGCTGCGCGGCGACCTCGCGCGCGTGAGCGCGGCGAGCGTCGTCTGCGAGGTGGCCCGCCTCACGAGCTTTCCCGAGGCGCCCGACCCGTTCCTTGCCCCCATCTGCTCACGGGCCCTGCTCGCCTGCGAGCAGGCGGCCGACCAGCCCCACCTTGACGTCGTCGTGGCGGCATACGTGCTCAAGGTCCTCTCGCACCAGGGCTGGCGCCCCGTCCTCTCCGAGTGCGTCGCCTGCGCCGATCCCGCACCCACGCGCTTCTCGGCCCTGGCGGGCGGGGCCCTGTGCGAGAGCTGCGCCAGAGGCGTCGAGGGCGCCGAGCCCGTCGACGCCGCCACCCTCGCGTGGCTTGCGGCGCTCGTTGGCTCCACCTTCGACGAGTTGCTCGCGGCGCGGGTCGAGGAGCACATGGCGGCCGAGCTGCTCGCGCTCGTGCACGTCTGGGCGGCCACCCACCTTGACGCGCGGCTGCGCGCGTTCGAGTTTGCCCTGAGCGTGTAGGGCTGGCCCTCGTCTTCCCGTTTCGCAGGTTGGCGGGCTGGCGGCCGGCTTGTCTCGCCGTCGCGGCTCAAGTTGTGAAGCCCCCTCCACCCTGAGAATGTGAGCAGTCATTCAGACTTCGGCTTGGCTATGATGCATCGCCGACAAACATTCTCAGGGGGAGTACCACCACATGGATCTTGTTATCGACGTCCTCAAGGACGCCCTCATCGACACGGCCGAGCTCGTGCCGTTTCTCTTTGTGACCTACGTCGCCGTGAGCCTGCTCGAGCTCTTTGCCTCTGGGCGCGCCGGCGACGTCATCCAGCGCGCGGGCCACGCGGGCCCGCTCTTTGGCGGCCTGCTGGGTCTTGTGCCGCAGTGCGGTTTCTCGGCCATGGGCGCCATGCTCTATGCGGACCGCATCGTGACGCTTGGCACTTTGGTGGCCGTTGTGCTGTCGACTTCAGACGAGATGTTGCCGCTGCTCGTGGCCGAGCGCCTCGACGCGGGGCTGCTCTTCAAGATCCTCGCCACCAAGGCCGTGCTCGGCGTCGTGCTGGGCTTCGCCGTCGACCTCGTGCTGCGCGCCACGCTCCACCGCACGTCTCTCCTCGCGCTTCCCGAGCAGGGCAAGGGCCAGCAGGATGGCGATGAGACGAGCGAGCTGGGCGAGTACGACGTGAGCGAGTACTCCTGCGACTGCGGCTGCGAGGAGCCCATGACCCGCGGCGAGGTCGCGCGTTGGATCGCCGTGAATTCGGCCTACAAGACCGCGCAGGTCACGGTCTTCATCTTTGCCGTGACGCTCGTGCTGGGCGCTGCCATCGAGCTTGTGGGCATTGACGCCATCGCGTCGTTCTTCTCAAGCAATGCCATCGTGGCGACGTTTGCCTCGGGCCTTTTCGGCCTCATCCCCAACTGCGCCGCGAGCGTGGTCATCACGCAGCTCTACCTCGACGGGGCGCTGGGCTTTGCGCCGATGATGGCGGGCGTGCTCGTCGCGGGAGGGGCGGCCTACCTGGTGCTCTTCCGCACCAACGCGAGCGCCAGGGAGAACGTCGCCATCGCCGCGCTCATGTATGCGCTGGGCGTGGGCGCGGGCCTCGTCATGCTGGCGATTGGGTTCTAGCGCTCGAGCCTGATGGGGCGGCGCGGGCTTGCGACCGCGCTGGGGTACTCGCTGCCGCAGCGCAGGGCCAGCACGAGGTCGTCGATGGCCTCTGAGGCATAGCGGCGCGAACGCCCCATGCGGGGTCGGCCCATGTGCTCCGCGAGCTTCTCGGCTCCCATGATGACGAGGGTTCCCGCCCAGAGACTGCCTGTTAGGGCTATGTCGTTTTCCGAGAAGCTGTAAGCGAGCTGCGCTGTGTCTGCGTCCGTGCCGTCGCAGCACACGATGGCGTAGTCGAGTCTGCCGCTCAGACTGGGCAGGGGAGTGGCCTGGCCGTTCCAGTACCAGGTACTGACCGTGGCGTCTGCCGCGGAAGGGTCGTCGATGATTTGGGGCGCCTTCGTGCCGCCCAGCTTCGAGTAGGCGGTGAGTGCGTCGGAAAAGTCCTCGAGCAGAAGTCCTGGCAGCGCGCTTCCCGTCTTGTCTGCGTTGTAGAGCGCTATGGTGCGTGGCGCGAGCGATCGCATGGGGCCTCCGTAGTCTGTAACTTTCATCTGCTACGATACCCCTCGTCGCGTCGGCGTACCTACATGGCGGTCTTGTGTTGTTAACCGCCGCGTCCGGGGCGTGTGCTACTATCTACAAGGTTTGTAGGTACCCCTCACTTGGACGGCTGCTCACACCGGCGGCGCTCCCAGTCTGGGGCGAACGTAGAGAAAGGTGTCATCATGACCATCTCCAAGGAGCGCAAGGCCGAGCTCATCAAGACCTACGGCAAGAACGAGCACGACTCCGGCTCTGCCCCCGTCCAGGTCGCCATCCTCACCGACCGCATCAAGGAGCTCACCGAGCACATGAAGTCCCACAAGAAGGACTTCCACACCCGTCGTGGCCTGCTCATGCTCGTTGGTAAGCGTCGTCGTCTGCTCTCCTACATCAAGAGCAACGACATCAACGAGTACCGTGAGCTCATCGCCAAGCTCGGCATCCGCGACAACATCCAGTAAATCTGGACCTACGGGGCGCTTCGGCGCCCCTTTTCATAACGCGTGCCCAAGGGTCTGGGCACAGCGGGCTTGCCCCAAGGGGCCAGACCAAGCGCATCCGCACGCCGCGGGTGTCGGAGCCCGCAGACGGCCCGTCTGCAACGTGGCAGGCGGAGATAAGGGAAAGAAATGGCAAAGGTTACACACGAGTTCGACCTCTACGGCAAGCACTACGTGCTCGAGACCGGCGAGCTTGCCAAGCAGGCCACCGGCGCAGTCCTCGTCAAGCAGGGCGACTCCACGGTCCTCGTTACCGCGGTTGTCTCGAAGGAGCGCAAGGACTACGACTTCTTCCCGCTGACGGTCGACTTCATCGAGAAGATGTACGCCGTGGGCCGCATCCCCGGCGGCTACCTCAAGCGTGAGGCCCGTCCGTCCGAGAAGGCCACGCTCACCGCCCGCATGATCGACCGCCCGCTGCGCCCGAGCTTCCCGGCCGGCTTCCGCAACGAGGTCCAGGTCGTCGCCACCTCTCTCGTGGCCGACCAGGTAAACCCCGTTGACACCATCTGCGTGATGGCCGCCAGCGCCGCCTTCACCGTGGGCGGCGTGCCCTTCGAGGGCCCGCTGGCCTGCGTGCGCATCGGCCGCGACCCCGAGACCGGCGACTTTATCGTGAACCCCACCTACGAGGAGCGCGACGCCTCCGACCTCGACCTCGAGCTCGCTGGCTCCGACTCGTTCATCTCGATGCTCGAGGCCTCCGCTGACGAGATCAGCGAGGAGGACATGCTCGCCGCCATGGCCTTTGGCCAGGAGGCCATCGCTGCCTTCTGCGCCGAGCAGAAGAAGTTCTTCGAGAAGGTCGAGCAGGTCAACGGCCCGATCCAGCAGCGCGAGTACGTCTACGACGAGCCCGTGCCCTACGTCCACGACAAGGTCTTCGCCCACTACGACGAGATGAGCGCCGCCCTCAAGGACGCCGACAAGCTCTCGCGCATCGGCAAGGTCGAGTTGCTCAAGGCCGCCATCAAGGCCGAGTTCACCGAGGAGGAGCAGGCCCAGTACAGCCGCGAGATCCCCGTCGAGCTCAAGAGCCTCGAGAAGCACGCCATGCGCTGCATGGTCGTCGAGACCGGCGAGCGCGTTGACGGCCGTGCCGCCGACGAGATCCGCCCGCTCATGGTCAAGCCCGACTACCTGCCCCTCGTCCACGGCTCCGGCCTCTTCCAGCGCGGCCAGACCCAGGTGCTGTCCGTCTGCACCCTGGGCATGCTCAACGAGTGGCAGCGCCTCGACACCATCGAGCCCGTCGACGGCAAGCGCTACATCCACCACTACAACTTCCCGCCCTTCTGCACCGGCGAGACCGGCCGCATGGGCAGCCCCAAGCGCCGCGAGATCGGCCACGGCAACCTCGCCGAGCGCGCCCTTCTGCCGGTGATCCCCTCCGAGGAGGAGTTCCCCTACACGATCCGCGTCGTCTCCGAGGTCATGGAGTCCAACGGCTCCTCCTCGATGGCCTCGACCTGCGGCTCCACGCTCGCCCTCATGGACGCCGGCGTGCCCCTGAAGCGCCCCGTCTCCGGCATCGCCATGGGCCTCATCCAGGAGGAGGGCAAGACCGTCGTCCTGTCCGACATCCAGGGCCTCGAGGACTTCCTCGGCGACATGGACTTCAAGGTGACGGGCACCGAGCGCGGCATCACCGCCATGCAGATGGACAACAAGGCCACCGGCCTCACGCCCGAGATCCTCTCGCAGGCGCTGCACCAGGCCCACGAGGGTCGCGCCTTCATCCTGCAGACGATGCTCGACGCCATCCCCGCCCCGCGCGAGACTCCCAAGGACACCGCGCCGCAGATCATCACGATCCAGATCCCGACCGACAAGATTCGTGACGTCATCGGCTCGGGCGGCAAGGTCATCCGCGGCATCCAGGACGACACGGGCGCCACGATCGACATCCAGGAGGACGGTAACGTCTTCATTGCCGGCACTGACGGCGCTGCCCAGGACGCCGCGGTCCGCATCAAGGCCATCGTCAAGGTGCCCGAGGTGGGCGAGGAGTACACCGGTCGCGTCGTGGGCATCCAGCCCTTCGGCGCCTTCGTCGAGCTGCTGCCCGGCAAGGACGGTCTGCTCCACATCTCCCGCGTCGCCCAGGGTCGCGTCGACAAGGTCGAGGACGTCCTCTCCATCGGCGACGAGGTCAAGGTCAAGGTCCTCGAGGTCGACGAGAAGGGCAAGATTTCGCTCGATCGCCTCGACAAGCCCGAGGTTCCCGGTGGCTCCAAGGGCGGCCACGGCGACCACCACGAGCCTCGCGGCGAGCGCCGCGGGCAGGGCAAGCCGCGTCGTCACCCCGGTGACAACGGCAACGCCGGCTCCGGCCGCGCCCCGCGCCGTCACCACGAGGGCTAGGCGAGCGCTCTGACTCCGAGCGTGCCTAGGCGCACCTGAGGTTTTAGCTTGAACGCAGCAGGGGAGGGCTCCACGGAGCCCTCCCCATGCTGCATAATTACTTGTTGGCGAATTCGCTTCTTGGCAGAGCCCACGCGAGGGCGCCCCGACCCGGGACGCCCTCGCGTGGGCACGGCTTCTGCCAGCTCGCCTTTGGTCAAGACGCGGACGAAGTTCCGCTTGCATTGCAGACAACGACACAAGGAGGTTCTGCGCACACATGGCAAAGACCCCAACTCTGAGAATCATCCCGCTTGGCGGCCTCGACGGCATCGGCAAGAACATGACTGCCTTCGAGTGCGGCGACGACATGGTGCTCGTCGACGCCGGCCTGATGTTTCCCGACGACGACCAGCCCGGCATCGACCTGGTGCTGCCCGACTACACCTACGTCCTCGAGAACGAGGAGAAGCTCCGCGGCATCGTGATCACCCACGGCCACGAGGACCACACCGGCGCCCTCCCGTACCTGCTCATGGACCTCACCCACAAGGTGCCCATCTTCTCGAGCAAGCTCACCCTGGGCATGATCGAGGGCAAGCTCGCCGAGCACAACATCAAGTCGCCCAAGTTCCGTGAGGTCACCGACGGCAGCAGCGTTAACCTCGGCTGCTTCTCCCTGCAGTTCTTCGCGATGACGCACTCTATCCCGGGCGCCTTGGGCATCTTCCTCAAGACCCCGGCGGGCACCGTGCTCCACACCGGTGACTTCAAGCTCGACCAGACGCCCATCGACGGCGTACGCCCCAACTACAACGCCATCAACCGCTTTGGCCGCCAGGGCGTCGACCTGCTGCTCTCCGACTCCACCAACGCCAACATACCCGGCTTCACGCCGAGCGAGGCCACGGTGGGCGCCTCGCTTCGCCACATCATCAAGAACGCCCCGGGCCGCGTGTTCGTCGCGAGCTTCTCGAGCCACATCCATCGCCTGCAGCAGGTTTGCGACGCCGCTACGGCCGTGGGCCGCAAGGTCGTCGTGACCGGCCGCTCGATGATCACCAACACCAAGGTCGCCCGCGAGCTTGGCTACCTCAAGATCGCCGAGGAAGACATCCTCGACGCCTTCGAGCTCAAGGACATCCCCGATGACAAGATCGTCGTGCTGTGCACGGGTTCGCAGGGCGAGCCGCTCTCGGCGCTCGCGCGCATGGCGAACGGCGAGCACAAGAGCCTCTCGATTGGTCCCGACGACACGGTCATCATCTCGGCCACGCCCGTGCCCGGCAACGAGAAGAGCGTCCAGGGCATCATCAACTCGCTGTCCAAGATCGGCTGCGAGGTCTATGACAAGTCCAACGCCACCGTGCACGTCTCGGGCCACGGCCGCCAGGAGGAGCTCAAGCTGATGCTCGCCATGGTGCACCCCAAGAACTTCATGCCGGTCCACGGCGAGGCCGTCCACCTGCGCGCCCATGCGAAGCTTGCCGAGGGCATGGGTCTCTCCCGCGACCACATCTTCATCCTCGACAACGGCGACTCGCTGCAGATGAGGGACGGCAAGGTCTCGCTTGGCCCCAGCTATGACTCGGGCATCATCTACGTCGACGGGCTGCGCATCGGCGACACGGACCCCGTGGTCCTGCGCGACCGTCAGAAGCTCGCCCAGGACGGCATCGTCACCTGCGTTGTGACGCTCAAGAGCCGCTCCTGCAAGGTGGCCGACGTCGACGTGTCGAGTCGCGGCGTCTCCTTCGCGAGCGACGACGAGCTGCTCGCCGGCATCGAGGACACCTGCCGCACCACCATCGCCAAGAACAGCCAGGGCAGCCCGTCGGTCGACGTGCTGCGCAAGGCCGTCCGCAACTCCCTGTCCAACTACCTGTGGAGCAAGACTCACACCCGTCCCATGATCATCCCGGTCGTCATGGAGGTCTAGGCTCGTGCCAGCCAAACGCAGCTCAAACGCACACAAGAAGGCTCCCAGCCCCGAGTCGGCGGGCATCGCCAACGACCTCGTCGGCGTGCTCATCATATTCGTCGCCATCGCGATGATCGTCTCGCTCGTCTCGCCCTCGACCGCCGTCGTGACCCACGCCGTGGGCCAGGGGCTGCGGCTGGGCTTTGGCGAGGGAGCGATCCTCGTGCCGGTGGCCATGATCCTGTTTGCCATCACGATGTTCCTGCCCTGCGACGCGGCCCTCGTCGGCCGCGTGGCAGGCGGCCTTGCGCTCATCGTCGTGGCGGCGCTCTCGATGCTTTCCATACTCATTCCTGGGGCAGACGCCGCCCCCGACCTCGTGATAGCCGCCGAGAAGGCCGCGGGCGCCGGGGGCTACGTCGGCTCCGGCGTGGCCTGGGTGCTGCTTACCTACCTGGGACAGCCCGTGGGTATCGTCATCCTCATCGGCTGCATCGTCTGCGGCTGCGTGGTCTGCGGTTTCTCCATCTCCAACCTCGTCGAGCGCATCCGTCGCTCGATGGGCCTTGCCGCCGAGCGCATCGCCGAGGCGCGCGAGACGCACGACACCCGTCGCCGCGAGCGCGCTGACGCGGCCGCCGAGGCCGCGATGATGGACGCCCCCGAGAACGAGACGGCCGTGCTCGACGAGCCCGAGACGAGCTTCGTGGGTGCGCGCCGCACGAGCGTGTTGCGTCGTGGCTCCAAGACCACGCGCATGGACCACCAGACAGGCACCCGCTCGTTTGACATCGACGACGCGCCCGCCGAGCAGGCCAAGACGAGCTTCCTGGGCCGCAAGCGCCACCCCAAGCTCGACATCAAGGACGCCAAGCCCGCCGAGGAGTTGCCCGTGCTCGACGCCCGGGCAACGCTCGATGCCGCCAACGAGGATCCCTCCCTGTGGGAGACGCCCTTCGAGATGCCCGAGGCCCCCTCCAAGAGGGCGCGCAAGGGCGCGCCCAAGGAAGCTGCGGCTACGACTGACTCCGAGCCCGCCGAGCCCGCCTCCGCCAAGGCCGAGGCCGAGAAGCCCGCGGACCCCGCCGTGCCAGACTTCCTGCGCAACGCCGCCGGCAAGAGCGCGAGTGCGGCCGCCGCTGTCGCCACTTCGGCTGCCGCCGATGGCGAGAAGCCCCATCCGAGCCGTGGCTCGCGCAAGGCCCAGGCCGCCGCCCCCGCAAGCCCCACGCGTCCCGGCGATACTTCCGACGACTTCACCCTGCCGCCTATGTCGTTGCTCAACAGCAACCCCAACTCGGCGAGCTCCGCCAGCACCGACTCCGAGCTCGAGCGCACCGCCCAGCGCCTGCAGTCGACCCTGCAGGAGTTTGGCCTCACGAGCCGCGTCTCCGGCTGGACCGCGGGTCCGCTCGTCACGACCTTCAAGATCGAGATGGGCGAGGGCGAGCGCGTCAACAAGATCACGAACCTGCAGGATGACATCCAGCTCTCGCTCGCCTCCGAGTCGGTGCGCATCTTCGCGCCCATCCCGGGTACGTCACTCGTGGGCATCGAAATCCCCAACAAGAAGCGCCAGAACGTGTGCCTGGGCGACGTCCTGCCCTACGCGCAGGGTGGCCCGCTCGAGTTCGCCATCGGCCGAGACTCGGAAGGATCCCCGGTCGTCGCGGACCTCGCGCGCATGCCCCACATGCTCGTCGCCGGTACCACCGGCTCGGGCAAGTCGGTGCTTATTAACGCCATCATCATGTCGCTCATCATGCGCACGACGCCCGAGCAGGTGCGCCTCATCCTCGTCGACCCCAAGCGCGTCGAGTTCTCCTGCTACGCGGGCCTGCCGCACCTCTACGTGCCGGTCGTGACCGAGCCGCGCCAGGCTGCGAGCGCGCTGCAGTGGGCGGTCACCGAGATGGACCGCCGCCTCAAGGTCTTCGAGCGCGCCAGCGCCCGCGATGTCAAGGTCTACAACCGCATGGTCGAGGACGGCAAGTTCGCCGACAGGGAGAACCCGCCCAAGCCCATGCCCTACCTCGTCATCGTCATCGACGAGCTCTCCGACCTTATGATGGTCGCCGGCAAGGACGTCGAGGCCTCGATCGTGCGCATCGCCCAGCTCGCCCGTGCCGCCGGCATCCACCTCGTGCTCGCCACGCAGCGCCCCTCGGCAGACGTCGTCACGGGCCTCATCAAGTCCAACGTCGACACCCGCGTAGCCCTCAAGGTCTCGAGCTCCATCGACTCGCGCGTCATTCTCGACCAGACCGGCGCCGAGCGCCTCATGGGCAGGGGAGACATGCTCTTCCGCAAGGCCGGCGGCGTACTGCGCCGCGTGCTGGGCGCCTACGCGAGCGACGACGAGATCGAGAGCGTCGTTTCGTTCATCCGCGACCAGCGCGAGCCCGACTACCACGACGAGATCCTCTCGGCGGTGGCCCCGGCCCAGCAGGGCAGCGCTGCCACGGCCGACGACATGGACGAGGACGACCCTCTCGTGTGGGAGGCCGCACAGGTGGTTGTGGACTCTCAGCTAGGTTCCACCTCGGGGCTGCAGCGCCGACTCAAGGTGGGGTACGCTAGGGCAGGTCGAATCATGGATAACCTGGAGCGCAAGGGCGTCGTGGGTCCCCCCGACGGCTCCAAGCCCAGGGAGGTTCTCCTCGACGCCGATGGGCTCGAGGAGCTTCGTGCGGCTGAGGCCGCGTACAGGGAGGTGTAGGCATCATGCAGCGTGCGCAGTTTGCGCAGATTCTCGCGGATAGGCGTCGTCAGCTGAGGCTCTCCATCCCCCAGGCCGCCCGCGTCCTCAGGATGCGCGAGAGCGTGCTCGAGGCCTTCGAGATGGGCGACTTCGACCATCTGCCCGCCCTGGGGTACGCCCAGGGCATGGTGGCGAGCTATGCCCGTTACCTGGGCCTCGATCCCAGGCACATCACCGAGCTCTACGAGCGCGAGCACGCCGAGTACGTCACGGGCGTCACCGGCCGCGAGCCGAGCGGCTTGGCGAGGCTTGCCGACGAGCCGAGCATCGACGGCCCCACCTCGGCCACCGGAGCCGCCCGCTCCACCTCCACGGGTCTTGCCCCCACGCGCGGCTCCGGCTCGGGCTATGGGCCTTCCGCGTCGGCCGGCTCCTACGGCCAGCCCCGTGAGGGCACGCAGGGCGTCTACAACCCGCGCGGCTCCTACGGCACCAACTACTCCTCGGGCGGCTACGGCTCGAGCTACTCCGACCGCCGCTACACCACGCGTAACCCCAATTCCGACGAGGAGCGCGAGAGGCGCCAGCAGCAGGCCGGCCGCGTCCGCAGGTCTTATGACGCCTACGGTGACGAGCGCCGTGATCGCTCCGACGCACGTGGCGGCTCCGCCCAGCGCGGGCGCGCGCCCCGTGACGCCGCCGGCTACGACGGCGACATCCAGACGCGTCGCATCGACTCTGGCCAGTACCACGACGACCTGCGCTTTGGCTCCGACGCCAGGCCCTATCGCCCGTCCTCGACGCGCGCGGGCCGCGCTGGCTCGCGTCCCGGCGGCGCCCCCGTGCGTCCCAATGTGCGCAGGCAGTCGCCCGACCGCAATCGAGACCCGCGCAACCGCGGTCGCAGGCCTCAGCCGCCCCGCAAGGGCTTCGCTGGCGTCATCGACCGTCTGAACGCCGATTCCCGCCGCGCCATCACGCTGATGTTTGTCCTCGTGGCGATACTGCTCGTGGTCATCATCGTCTTCAGTGTGCGCTCGTGCGCCTCGTCCAAGTCGGACAACAGCAAGGTCAACGTCGTGACCGCCGTGTCGAGCGAGGCCGCCTCGACCTCCGCCACCACGACGAGCGCGGCCGAGCAGCAGGCGCTCTCGGAGGCCGCCGCCAAGAAGGCCGCCTCGCAAGCCGCCGCCCAGGCGCAGGAGACCAAGGTCACTGTCACGGTCGCCGAGGGTTCGACCACCTGGGTCGAGATCACGTGCGACGGCGAGCAGATGGTCGCCGAGTCGGTCACGGGCGCCTGGTCGCAGGAGTACACGCCCAAGAAGTCGCTCGAGATTCGCGTGGGAGACCCGAGCGTCGTGACGGTCGAGAAGAACGGCGAGCGCCAGACCTTCTCGGGCAAGTCTGCCGGTACGGCCTCGCTCACGATTGAGGGCACCGACCCCGCGGCCGCCGCGACCGCCTCGACCACGGCCGCCGCCGATGCCTCGGGCGACTCCGGTGACACCTCCTCCGAGTAGACACTCGCACTCACCATCCCAAGCAGGGCGCAGGCCCGGAAAGGACAGCACATGGCCAAGGACTCGAGCTTCGACGTCGTCTCCACGGTTGACATGCAGGAGGTCGACAACGCCGTGCAGCAGACGGCGCGCGAGCTCTCCCAGCGCTACGACCTCAAGGGCTCGGGCTCCAGCATCGAGCTCTCCAAGGCCGAGGGCACCGTCACCGTCTACGCCCCCGCCGAGTTCGTCGCCAACCAGGTCATCGACATCCTCAACGGCAGGCTCGTGAAGCGTTCGGTCGACCTCAAGAGCGTGAGCTGGGACAAGCCCGTCGCCGCCTCGGGCGACACGGTGCGCGTGATTGGCTGCGTGGTCCAGGGCATCGACAAGGAGTGCGCCAAGAAGATCTCTAAGGACATTCGCGACCTCAAGCTCAAGGTCAAGGCTCAGATCGACGACGACAAGCTTCGCGTCACGAGTGCTTCTAAGGACACCTTGCAGCAGGTCATTTCCCACCTCAAGTCTCAGGACTACGGCATTCCGCTGCAGTTCACCAACTACCGCTAGCGTCTCGCCCCCGTCTCGTGCGTTGGAGCCGGGGGCGCGTCATGCTTTTAATCACGTACTGAAAGGTCTACCCATGTCGCTTGACACCACCGCGACGTCGCCTGCCGTCCTGTTCGTCACCCTCGGGTGCGCCAAGAACGAGGTCGACACCGACCGCATGCGCAGCCTGCTGCTGCGCGCCGGCTACTCCGAGGCCGCCGAGGTCGACGAGGCCGACGCCGTCATCGTCAACACCTGCTCCTTCCTTGCCAGCGCCACCTCCGAGAGCATCGAGCGCACGCTCGAGCTTGCCGAGGCTGCCCAAGAGGGCGTGCGCGGCCTGCCCATCGTTATGTGCGGCTGCGTGCCCTCGCGCTACGGCGACGAGCTCCCCGACCAGCTCCCCGAGGTCGCGGCCTTCGTGCGCGCCGACGCCGAGGACGGCATCGTGGGCGTCATGGACGAGGTCCTTGGCCACGAGTCGGTTGTGCCCGCCGCCGAGGGCGCGAGCGCGGGCCCGCTTGCGGAGCCGCTGCGCACCGTCGAGGGCGCGAGCGCCTACGTCAAGATCTCCGACGGCTGCGACCGCTTCTGCTCCTTCTGCGCCATCCCCTACATCCGCGGCCGCTACGCCTCGCGCCCGTTCGCCGAGATCGCGGGCGAGGTCCGCGCGCTTGCCGAGCAGGGCGTGCGCGAGTTCGTGCTCATCGGCCAGGACACGGGCATCTGGGGCAGGGACCTGGGTGAGGGCGACACGCTCGCGAGCCTGCTCGTGCGCCTCGCGATGATCGTGCGCCCCTACGGTGCGTGGCTGCGCGTGCTCTACCTGCAGCCCGAGGGAATGACCGACGAGCTCGTCGCCGCCATCCGCGACACGCCCGAGGTGCTGCCCTACATCGACATCCCCATCCAGCACTGCAACGTCGCCGTGCTCAAGAGCATGAACCGCACGGGCAGCGCCGACGAGTTCCGCGCGCTGTTCGACCGCCTGCGCCGCGAGATCCCCGGCATGGTGCTGCGCACCACGGGCCTCGTGGGCTTCCCCGGCGAGACCGAGGAGCAGTTCGAGGAGCTGCTCGACTTCGTGCAGGAGCAGGAGTTCGACTACACGAGCGTCTTCTCCTACTCGCGCGAGGAGGGCACCCGCGGCGCCGAGATGGACAACCAGGTTGACGAGGACGTTAAGCTCGACCGTGCCCAGGCGCTCACCGACGTGGCCGAGGAGCTGGGCTTCTCCGCCACGGCAAAGCACGTGGGCGAGGTCGTCGACGTCGTGATCGACGGCATCGACACCGACGGCGACGTGCCTGAGCTCATCGGCCACGCCTGGTTCCAGGCCCCCGACTGCGACGGCGCCGTGCACATCGCCGAGGGCGAGGCCGCCGTGGGTGACGTCGTGCGCGTGCGCCTCGTCGACTCTTTCTGCTACGAGCTCGAGGGTGAGATCGTCGAGGGGGAGGAATAGGGAAGTGGCAAAGAAGTCCAGCATGTGGACGCCGGCCAACATCGTGACCTGCGCGCGCGTCGTGTTCGTTCCGGTGTGGCTGCTCATGGCCGAGGTCCTGGGCGGGCCCGGCGCGGGCGGCATCGCCGTCTTCGTTGCGTTCTGCCTGCTGTCGCTCACCGACAAGCTCGACGGTTACCTCGCGCGCAGCCGCAACGAGGTCACGACGTTCGGCAAGTTCCTCGACCCTATCGCCGACAAGCTCGTGGTCATCGTGGCCCTGTGCTACCTGCTCGAATGCGGCGCCCCCGTCTCTTGGGCGCTGCTCGTCATCGTGGCGCGCGAGTTTCTCGTGAGCGGTCTGCGCATGGTCGTGGCAACCAAGGGCATCGTCATCGCCGCGGGCAACCTCGGCAAGTGGAAGACCGCCACGACGATGGTCTCGATCTGCGGCAGCCTGCTCGCGATGGCGCTCGCCAACACGCCCGCCGTTGCCGGCCCGCTCCAGACGCTCTCCTACGCGCTGCTTGCCGTGGCCGTCGTCCTCACCATCTGGAGCGGCGTCGACTACTTCGTGAAGTCCTGGGGCGCGCTCGCAGACGACGAGCCCGAGGATGCCGGCGCGAGTGACGCTTCTGGCTCTGATGCGTCTGATGCCGCGCCCACCTGGGACGACGCCGTGGCGCTCGCCTTCGAGGTGCTCGAGGCCGCCCGCAAGCGCGGCATTCACGTTGGCACGGCGGAGAGCTGCACGGGCGGCCTTGTCGAAGCGGCCCTGACCGCCGTTCCCGGCTCGTCCGATGTCGTGATGGGCGCCGTGGGCTCCTACGCCTGTTCGGTCAAGCAAGCCATCCTCGGTGTCTCCGGTGACACTCTGGCGTCTGTTGGCGCCGTCTCGAGCGAGTGCGCCCAGCAGATGGCCGAGGGCGCGCTCGGGGCTCTCGGCTGCGAGGCGTCCGTGAGCGTCACGGGCATCGCGGGCCCCGGTGGCGCCACCCCCGGCAAGCCCGTTGGACTCGTGTGGTTTGGTGTGAGCGTCGCCGGTCAGACGCGCACCGAGTCTGTCGTTTTCCCGGGTGACCGCGCCGAGGTGCGCCTGCGCTCGGTCATGCACGCGCTTGGCATGCTCAAGGGCGCGCTTGAGGGATAGCGCTTGGGCGAACGTGCTTGCTCTCTGTGGCGCCCGCACCGCTCGCCTTCGGATTTATGCCGCTCGCCCGTTTTGAGCCCTCCCATTTTTCTTAGCATTTTCAGGCATTTAGCTCGGGTGTTAGACCCCTGTTAGATGCCTGTTAGATTTTTTTGGCCCCAACTTTCGTATGCTTCTCCCAACGGTTTGACCACGAACGACTGTTCGCGTATTATGTCGGGAGGAAGCAATGGAAGGGAACGAGATGGCTAAGTCCAACGCGGTTTCGAGAGAGATCCACGCCCCCACCACCGGTGAGGAGCGCACCAAGATGATCGAGTCGACCAAGGCCGAGATCGAGAAGAAGTTTGGCAAGGGCTCGATCATGAAGTATGGCGAGGATGGCCCAGACCTGCACGTCGAGGCAATCCCCACGGGCTCCATCGCGCTCGACGCTGCGCTGGGCATCGGCGGCGTGCCGCGCGGCCGCATCGTCGAGATCTATGGCCCCGAATCCTCGGGCAAGACCACGCTCTCGCTCGAGATCCTCGCCGAGGCGCAGGCCATGGGCGGCGTCGTCGCCTTCATCGATGCCGAGCACGCGCTCGACCCGGGCTATGCCGCCCGCATCGGCGTTGACATCGACGAGGTGCTCATCTCGCAGCCAGACACCGGCGAGCAGGCGCTCGAGATCTGCGACATGCTCGTGCGCTCCGGCGCCATCGATGTCGTCGTCATCGACTCGGTTGCTGCGCTCGTCCCCCGCGCAGAGATCGAGGGCGAGATTGGCGACACCACGGTGGGCCTGCAGGCGCGCCTCATGAGTCAGGCCCTGCGCAAGCTTGCCGGCTCGCTTTCCAAGTCGAATACCACGTGCATCTTCATCAACCAGCTGCGCGAGAAGATCGGCATCATGTTCGGCAATCCCGAGACCACGCCGGGCGGCCGCGCCCTCAAGTTCTTCTCGTCGGTGCGCATGGACATCCGCCGCATCGACACGATCAAGCAGGGCAGCGAGATCGTGGGCAGCCGCGTGCGCGTCAAGGTCGTCAAGAACAAGGTCGCGCCTCCGTTCAAGACCGCCGAGTTCGACATCATGTACGGCACGGGCATCTCCAAGGAGGGCTCGATCCTCGACCTGGGCGTCGAGAGCGAGATCGTCAACAAGGCCGGTGCCTGGTACACCTACGAGGGCGAGCGCCTGGGCCAGGGCAGGGAGGCCGCCAAGACGTTCCTGCGCGAGCACCCCGACCTGCGCGACGAGATCGAGTCGCGCGTTCGCGTCGAGGTGGGCCTGCCGCCCCTCGAGGGCCACGAGCCCGTCGAGGACGAGGCCGGTGCCGTGAGTGCCGAGGATGCCGAGTAGGCGTAGCGGCCAGGCTGCCAAGAGGCGGGACCCCCGCATCCACGAGGGTCCCTCTGGCTTTACCTGGCACGTGGAGCTTCCCGAGCGCGCCTCGGCCCCCATGGGCGCGCGCAAGCCGCTCGCCCGCATCGTCGTGAGCGAGGGCGAGGGTCTGCAGGTTCCCGTCGCCGTTGCGCGCCGCCTCGATGCCATGGACGACGTGGCGTGGGGCAGCCGCGCCGAGCTGCTCTACCATGTGGGCGAGGTCTCAGACGCCTGCTGCTGGGAGAAGCTCGTCGACCTTGTGTCGCGCAGGGACTACTCCACCTCCGAGATGGCGTCTCGGCTCGTGCGCGAGGGCTACTCGCGTGCGCGTGCCGAGGGGCGCGTCGAGTATGCCTGCGAGCTCAAGATCATGAGCGACGCGCGCTTTGCCGAGTACTTCATTCGGGCCAAGGTCGCGGCGGGGTGGGGTCCCGTGCGCATCGAGCGCGAGCTCTCGCGACGCGGCATCGAGGCCTCCGAGGTCGCCGGCTGGCCCGAGGCCTTTCTTGAACAGGATGACGTCTCGGAGCGCGCCAGCGAGCTGCTTGCCCGCAAGGCGGTTCCAGAGAAGAATGCCTATGCCAAGTTCGTGCGATTCCTCGTCTCGCGCGGCTATCCCATGGCCATTGCCAAGGAGGCGGCGCTCGACCGCATTCATGGCGACGAGGGCGAGTGCTAGGCAAGTTTATTGCGTCGAGGGCTCCGAATGCCAGGCCTGCGGCCATGGCAATGGGGATAAGCGCTGGGCCATATCTTGTGCTCGATTTTTGTCAGTGCCCCAAGCGCGTTGACTATTACCTAACGCTCACCTTAAAATGTAGAAACCATTTGGGTATCTCTCGTCGGTTGTGACCTGCACGGCTGACGTTACTTTTTGTTCGTTGAGCTGCGATTTCTTACGCGCATAGACGCCGAGAGCCACTCGGATGGTGGGTTCTGCCCCTGGGGCAGTCTCCTGAACCCCCACGCCAAAGTTTTGTGATTCTAGGAGTCTTAATGGGTATCGAAGTCTTCTTCGCAGCTATCGCTGCACTGTTTATTGGTTTTGGCATCTCGCATTTCGTCGTCAATAACCAGAACTCCGCCAAGGTCCAACAGGCCAACCAGCAGGTTGCCGATGCCGAGCGCCAGGCCGAGCAGATTCGCTCCGACGCGCAGCGTCAGGCCGAGACCACCAAGAAGGAGGCGGTCCTGGCCGCCAAGGAGGACATTCTCAAGCATCGCCAGGCAGCCGAGGCCGAGGAGAAGCAGCGCAAGAGCGAGCTTCGCTCCCTCGAGAGCCGCATCATGCAGCGCGAGGAGTCGCTCGACCGCCGCAACGACGCGCTTGACCGTCGCGAGCACCAGCTCTCCAGCCAGGCCGGCCAGCTCGACCGCCGCCAGAGCGACCTCGAGGGCCTCGTGAAGAAGCAGACCTCCGAGCTCGAGCGCATCGCCTCCCTCTCGACCGACGAGGCCCACAAGGAGCTTCTCGACCGCGTGCGCAAGGACACCGTGCGCGAGGAGGCTCAGATCCTGCGCGAGAGCGAGCAGCGCACCCGCGCCCAGGCCGACAAGACCGCCCGCGAGATCGTGACCACTGCCATCCAGCGCTGCGCCGCCGACCAGGCCGGCGAGGTCACCGTCACCACCGTCCACATCCCCTCCGACGACCTCAAGGGCCGCATCATCGGCCGTGAGGGTCGCAACATCCGCACCTTCGAGCAGGTTTCCGGCGTGTCCCTCGTCATTGACGACACCCCTGAGACCGTCATGCTCTCGAGCTTTGAGCCGGTCCGTCGCGAGACCGCCCGCGTTGCCCTCGAGAATCTCATCGCAGACGGCCGCATCCACCCCGCCCGCATCGAGGAGATGTACAAGAAGGCCGAGACCCTCGTGAACCAACGCGTCCAGGAGGCCGGCGAGCAGGCCTCGTTCGACGCCGGCATCCACGACCTGCACCCCGAGATCATCAAGACCCTCGGCGCCCTGCGCTACCGCACCTCTTTTGGTCAGAACGTCCTGCAGCACTCCAAGCAGGTCTCCGAGCTGTGCGGCATCATGGCCTCCGAGCTTGGCCTCGACCCCACGGCCGCCAAGCGCGCCGGCCTTCTCCACGACCTTGGCAAGGCCATCGACCACACGGTCGAGGGTCCGCATGCCGTGATCGGCGCCGACCTTGCCCGTCGCTATGGCGAGCGTCCCGAGATCGTCCACGCCATTGAGGCCCACCACGCCGACGTCGAGCCCAACACGATTCTCGACCAGCTCGTCATGGCCGCCGACGCCATCTCCGCGGCGCGCCCCGGTGCCCGCCGCGAGAGCGCCGAGACTTACATCAAGCGCCTCCAGAAGCTCGAGGAGATCTCGAACGCCCATGACGGCGTCGAGCGCACCTACGCCATGCAGGCCGGACGCGAGCTGCACGTCATGGTCCAGCCCGAGAAGATCTCCGATGCCGAGGCCACGGTGCTCGCTCACGACATCGCCAAGCAGATCGAGGACGAGATGGAGTATCCCGGCCAGGTGCGCGTCGTTGTCATCCGCGAGTCGCGCGCCGTCGACGTCGCCAAGTAGCGGCTCGCCTCGAACACCATGGCTGACTTGCACGACATTTCCGAGAGCGGGGGAGTCCCTTCGGGGGCACCTTCGCTCGTTGACTTCGTTGCCCAGGTGTCCGGCGACACCGCGGTGAGGGTCGAGGAGTCGCTGGGCAACGGCTTCGTTCGCCTGCGCGTGGGGGAGGCGGAGCGCCGCCAGGCAAAGCACGACATCCGCTGCATCGAGGACGTCGTCATCGAGATGCTGCGAAACTCGCGTGACGCCGGCGCCCACAGGATCCTCGTCGCTACGAGCCGTGAGTCCGACCTACGCAGCCTCGTCGTGCTCGACGACGGCTCGGGCGTGCCCGACTCCATGCGCGAGCGCATCTTCGACGCCCGCGTCACTTCTAAGCTCGACACGGTCCACATGGACCGCTGGGGCGTGCATGGTCGTGGTATGGCGCTCTTCTCCATTCGCGAGAACACGCGGAGCGCCCACGTCATGGCCACGGGCATGGGCCTTGGCTCGTCCATCCGCGTCGAGGCCGACGCCACCAAGCTTGCCGAGCGCAAGGACCAGAGCACCTGGCCCACGGTTGGTAGAGGCGACGAGGGTCAGCAGCAGCTCAAGGGCCCGCACAACATCATCAGGACGTGCTGCGAGTTCGCGCTCGAGGAACGCCCCGACTGTGAGGTCTTCCTTGGCTCTGCCGCAGACGTCATCGCCACGGCCCGCGCGCTTGCTGACGCGTCGCCCAACCGCTCGCGCCTGCTGTTCGTCGACGACCCCAACGAGGTGAGCGTCATCGAACGGCCCGCGCTCGCCGCGGACGCCCGCGAGCTCGCCGAGGTCGCCGCCTCCCTGGGTCTGCCCATCTCGGAGCGCACCGCGCACCGCATCCTCGCCGGCCAGATCAAGCCCCTGCGTCCGGTTGCCTCGCGCCTGCTGCACCACGGCGGCACACCGGGCCAGCAGGAGGTCGACCTCACGCGCGACCGTCGCGGTCTTAAGCTCTCGCCCGACGACGTCGACGAGTTCTCCCGCGTCATGGAGCGCGCCTTCGACCTCATCGCCGAGCGCTATTACGTGGGACTCTCCAGTGAGCCGCGCATCAACGTGACGCGCGACAAGATAACCGTTACATTTGACCTCGAGAAGGAAGACTAGTAGGCCCGCGGCCGCTGGTCCAAACGCCACCAAAACGCATCACTCACACGTAGAACCGCTGCTAGGAGTAACATCCATGGACTACCTGAAGGTCTCGAGCAAGTCCTCACCTGCGTCGGTGGCCGGAGCCATCGCAGGCATGGTCAAGGACGGCGTACCGGTCAACATCCAGTCGGTCGGCGCCGGTGCCGTGAACCAGGCCATCAAGGCCGTTGCCATCGCGCGCGGCTTTCTCATCCCGGTGGGTATCGACATCTCGTGCGCACCCACGTTCTCTGACATCGACATCGACGGGCAGAGCCGCACGGCCATCCGCATTGCGGTCTACGTGCACAGGCTCGCCCCGACAGACGCGCAGACCCTCGAGCAGGGTGCCGGAAAGGTGGCAATCTAGTGCAAGCTAACAACTCCCTCGCCGGTCTTACCTACCATGTCAAGACCTTCGGCTGCCAGATGAACCTGCATGACGCCGAGCGCGTCTCGGGCCTGCTTGGGACGTGCGGCTGTCTCGAGGTGGCCACTCCCGAGGAGGCCGACATCGTCGTCTTCATGACGTGCTGCGTGCGCGAGAAGGCCGACACGCACCTGTATGGTCAGGTCTCCGCCATGGTGAGCGCGCCTGAGCCGCCGAGCGGCCGCAGGGTCGTCTGCATCGGCGGCTGCATCGCTCAACGCGACGGTGCCTCGATCCGCGAGCACATGAGAAACGTCGACGTCGTCTTTGGCACACGCGCCATCTCCTCGCTTCCCGAACTCATCGACGAGGCTCGCTCCGGCAACGGCAAGACCGTCTTTGCCGACACGAGCGAGGACTCGCAGGGCTTCTCGAGCGACCTGCCGAGCCGCCGCGAGGACGCTTGGCACGCCTGGGTGCCCATCATGACCGGCTGCAACAACTTCTGCAGCTACTGCATCGTGCCCTACGTCCGTGGGCGTGAGCGCGACCGTGCCTTCGACGACATCGTCGACGAGGTGCGCCGCCTCCATGCCGACGGCGTGCGCGAGGTGTGCCTGCTCGGCCAGAACGTCAACTCGTTTGGCCGCCAGCGCTACGGCTCCCCGCGCTTCGCGGAGCTTCTGCGCGCGGTGGGCGAGACGGGCATCGAGCGCATCCGCTTCACGAGCTCGCACCCCAAGGACCTGTCGCCTGCGACGATCGCCGCGATGGCCGAGACGCCCGCCGTCATGCCGCAGCTGCACCTTGCCGTGCAGAGCGGCTCCACCCGCGTGCTCAAGGCCATGAACAGGCGCTACACGCGCGAGGACTACATCGCGCTCGCTAACTCCATCAAGGAGGCCATTTCCGGCATCGCCCTGTCCTCCGACATCATCGTTGGCTTCCCTGGCGAGACTGAGGAGGACTTCGAGCAGACCCTGAGCCTCGTGCGCGAGGTTGGCTTTGCCTCCGCGTTCACGTTCATCTACTCCAAGCGCCCTGGAACGCCCGCCGCAAAGATCGATGACCCCACGCCGCGTGAGGTCATCCAGGAGCGTTTCGACCGTCTGGCGGCCCTCGTGGCAGACCTTGCCCACGATGCCAACCAGGTCGAGCTGGGACGTACCGTCGAGGCTCTCGTCGAGGGAGCCTCCAAGCGCGACGAGCGTGTGCTCGTGGGCCACAGTCCCAAGAACAAGACCGTTCACTTTGAGGCTCCCGAGGGCCGTGACCCCCAGGAGCTCGTGGGCAAGCTCGTGGACGTTCGCGTCGACGAGGCGCGCACGTGGTACCTGCGCGGACCCATGGTGGGCGAGCCCCGGTGACGCCGGGCGGTGACAGCCTCGTGACGGGTGCCGCCGCGGGCGGTCCCGTCATCTGCGTCGTCGGTCCCACGGCCTCGGGCAAGAGCGCGCTCGCCGACGAGGTGGCACTGCGCCTTGGCACCGACGTCATCTCGGTCGACTCGATGCAGGTCTACCGCGGCATGGACATCGGCACGGCCAAGACGCCCGTCGAGGAGCGCCTCGTGCCGCTCCAGATGGTCGACGTGGCCGACATCTCGCAGGACTACTCCGTGGCCATGTTCCAGCGCGACGCCCGCGCCCTCGTTGACGAACGCCTCGCTTGCGGCCGCGCCGCCATCCTGTGCGGGGGCACCGGCCTCTACCTCGACGCCGTCATTGACGAGATGGACTTTCCCGCGGGTCAGACCCACGGTGGCACGCGCAGCCGCTACGAAGACTACCTTGCCGAGCGGGGCGCGCAGGCCCTCTGGGAGCTCCTGCGCGAGCGCGACGAGGCGAGCGCGCTTGCCATCCACCCCAACAACTCCCGCCGCGTCGCGCGTGCCCTCGAGATGCTCGACGAGGGCACAAGCTATGCCGCGCAGCTTTCGGGCCTTCACGAGCGCAAGGCGCACTACGGCGCCCAGATCTGGGGGCTTTCGATGGACCGTGCGCGACTCTACGAGCGCATAGACCGGCGCGTCGAACTCATGGTCGAGGCTGGCCTGGTCGACGAGGTGCGGGGGCTTGTCGAGGCTGGCATGGGCGCAGACCTCACGGCCCGCCAGGCCATCGGCTACAAGGAGGTCCTCGACTACCTCGATGGGTCGTGCACGCTCGACGAGGCTATCGAGCTCATCAAGCGCCGCTCTCGGCGCTACGCAAAGCGCCAGCTCTCGTGGCTCAGGCGCGACGGCCGCACTCGCTGGCTCGACATGGACGAGCTTGCCCACCTCGACGCCGTCGCCATGATCGTCGACGAATACGAGAGGGCCTTGGGCGAGCGCGCCCAGGAGCCCTAAGAGGGGGAGAGCACCACGGGTCGATTCAAGCAGATGTCCACCGCTCCCGTTCCCGAGCGAACGCTCATCGTGGGCGTTGACACGGGGCGTGCCGACTGGCCGATGAGCGAATCGCTCGCCGAGCTTGCGCGCTTGGTCGAGACGGCGGGCAGGGTTGTGGTTGCCACCGAGACGCAGAAGCTCGACTCGCCCATCCCCAAGACGTTCGTGGGCTCGGGGAAGGCCAAGGAGCTTGCGGCCCTGGTCAAGCGCATGGACGTTGACGTCGTTGCGTTCGACGACCAGCTGTCGCCTTCCCAGCAGGCCAACCTCGAGCAGATCTTTGGCGAGCCGGTCAAGGTCATCGACCGCACGGCCCTTATCCTCGACATCTTTGGTCGCCATGCGACGACGCGTGAGGGCACCCTCCAGGTGCAGCTCGCGCAGCTCCAGTACGTGCTGCCGCGTCTTCGTGGCATGTGGAGCCACCTTATGGGCGAGCAGACGCGCGGCGGCATCGGCAGCAGGTTTGGCCAGGGCGAGAGCCAGCTCGAGGTCGACAGGCGCCTCGTGCGCGACCGCATCGCCTCGCTTCGCCGCGAGCTCGCACGCCTCGAGACGCGTCGCGCCACGCAGAGCAAGGCTCGCTGGGACTCGGGCGTCTATCGCGTAGCGCTCGCCGGCTATACCAACGCGGGCAAGTCGACGCTGCTGAACGCCCTCACCAATTCCGACGTCTACGCCAAGGACGAGCTGTTTGCCACGCTCGACCCCACGACCCGCTCCATTGACCTTGCCGAGGGGCGTAAGATCACCCTGACGGACACCGTTGGCTTCATCCAGAAGCTCCCCACCACGCTCGTCGAGAGCTTTAAGTCGACGCTCGCCGAGGTCAGGGCAGCAGACCTCGTGCTCGAGGTTGTCGATGCCAACGACGAGAACTGGGAGAAGAAGGTCAGGGCCGTCGAGGAGATCCTTGCCCAGATCGATGCCAACGAGATTCGGCGCGTGCTCGTCTTCAACAAATGCGACCTGCTCGATGACGAGGCCCTTGCGGGGCTCAAAGCTGCGAATCCCCGGGCCGTCTTCGTGTCCGCCGGCGAGGGTTGGGGCCTTGCCGGGCTGCTGCACCGCATCGCGCAGGAGGCGAGCGACGGTGACGTGACGCTCACGGCGCTCGTGCCCTACGAGAAGGGCATGCTCATGAAGCTCGTCCACGAGCGTTGCCAGATCATTCGCGAGCAGTACGTCGAGGGCGGCCTGCTCGTTACCGCCAAGGCGGGCGCTCGCATGGCCGCCACCCTCAAGCCCTATGAGGTGGAGGAGTAGGCCTGCGCCGCTGCGTCCAATGTGTCTCTGCTCGCGGATGTTGTTCGCTGCTTCGTGAGGCGTGGGTGCGTTATTGGGCACTTCCTGCGAGCTCTGAATGTGTCGGGTTCTTTTGGAAGCGGTTTTCGCCAACTTGGGCTTCTGGGCTTCTCGCGTGTCTACCTATGGCTTTAGGCAGAGACATACTTCCTCGCCTCGTGATTTCACCGCTTAGGCGAAATGGAGCTCTTCGCTAATACCCATAGACGAGCTTGAGCACGCCAAGAATGAGCGGTTGGTGAATCACGTAGATGGGGAGGGCGTGCCTTCCCACGTACTCAAGGGGTTGGCACCGAAGGCTCTGGAGTGCTCTGGGCGCGCCCTTTGCCTTGATGACGACGCCCAGGCTGGTTCCCGCGAGAAAGAGCAGCGAAAAGGGGAGGGGCGGGTAGTAGTCTCCCGACGCAAAATGGGGTCCGGGAAAGCCGAGCCAGCTGAGCCACCCGTAGGCATAGGGTGCCGCCGGCACCTTGAAGTAGGGGCCGCCAAAGGTCGCGAGACCAAAGGTTCCCGTTGGAACATCGAGACAGATGACGAAGAAAAGCGCGAGCGCCAAGGCGAGCGCGACGTTTACGCGCACGCCCGCTCGTGAGGCGAGTTTGAGGTAGAGGTGGCCCACGAGCGTGCTGAAGCCCATGCAGTAGATGATGCCGAAGTTCACGGGCGTGTCGACGGCAGCCACCGTTGTGGCAACGAATACGACGCCCGCCACGGCAAGATACTTTGCCGCCCTCCTGACGTTGCTGCTCGAGTAGGAGCACATGATGCCTGCCACCAGCAAGAACGTCCATGAGATGGAGGCGCGCCAGACATCTTGTAGGGGAGAGGCGAACCAGCCCAGGCCTACGCCATAGAGATAGACCAGGTCATAGCAAAGGTGAAAGAGCACCATCGATATGACAGAGAAACCCCTGATGACGTCGTAGCCGTGAATCCTCTCCGAGCGCCGCTTCTGCTCCATGGAATCTAGAGCGAGCGAAGCAGACCCGTGACCCTGCCGAGGATGGTCGGGTTGTCTGCGTAGATGGGCTCCATCGAATCGTTCTCGGGCTGAAGGCGGATGCGGTCCTTCTCGCGGTAGAAGGTCTTGACGGTGGCCGAGTCATCGATGAGGGCGACGACGATCTCGCCGTTGTGGGCGGTGTGCTGCTCCTTCACGACGATGTAGTCCCCATCGAGGATGCCGACGTTGATCATCGACTCGCCGCGGACACGCAGGATGAACGAGCTCGCATCGTTGATGACGCTCGTGGGGAGGGTCATGACCTCCTCGACGTTCTGCTCGGCGAGGATGGGCGTGCCTGCCGCGACCCTGCCAACGACCGGTAGGGTGATCGTGCTGGCATCAACGTCCTGGGTGACCTCGGCAAGCTTGACGTCTTGCTGGTAGAGGCTCTCGCTGCCGGGCCCGCAGATCTCGATGGTGCGGGGCTTCTTGGGGTCGCGGCGGATGTAGCCGGCCTTCTCGAGCCTGTTGAGGTGGGAGTGAACCGTGGATGGGGAAGAGAGGCCAACGCCCGCGCCGATCTCCCTGACCGAGGGCGGATAGCCGTGCTCTGCGGCAGATGCGCAGATGAAGTCATATACCTGCTGCTGCCGTGCGGAAAGCTTTACCTCAGACATGGTGGTTCCTCCTTTTCGTTGAGACCATCATACACGCGTTCGCTTCCTTTCGCAAACATTTGTTCTATTTTTGCTTGACACGAACATTCGTACTTAGATACTAGACATAGGGAACAAATGTTTGATAGTATGCATTACAAGATATTGTCCGCAACGGTTTGTATAAAGGTACCAGTACAAAACGAGATTGAGAGGAACGCACCATGAACAACTTTGATTACAACTATGACACCATTGGTTCTTCCGCCCTCAAGCCTCGTCACGCTGCCGCGAGCCTTTCCGTCGTGGAAGGTGGCCGCCACGACGCTCGCCGCCAGTGCTCCGTGAGGGAGCAGGCGCGTCGTGCCTACGACTGGTACGTCTCGGCCGACGCCCCCGTTTGCTCCGCGCCCGTCATCGGGGACCGCGAGCGCCTCGGGGCCTGTCTCGTCTTCTTCGCCATCGCGGGCATGGTGCTGCTGGGGGCCCTTCTCTAGGACCCGGCGTCCGGAGATTTCTGTCAGCAGCTAGACGAATCTATTTTCGCAGCGTAAGGTATCTATTGCAGTGAACCCGGCTAGGGAGGATACCATGCGCTGTCCCAAGTGCGGATGCGAGGAGTCCAAGGTCGTCGACTCCCGCCCTGCGGAGAGCAACGACTCGATCAGGCGTCGCCGCGAGTGCGAGGCTTGCGGTTTTCGCTTCACCACCTACGAGCGTAAGGAGGAGCTGCCGCTCATCGTGCTCAAGCACGATGGTTCCAAGGAGCCTTTCGATCGCGAGAAGCTCATGCGCGGCCTCGTGCGCGCAACGGTTAAGCGCGACATCCCCATCGATGCGCTCGACGCCCTCATTGCGAGCATCGAGAGCGAGCTGAGGGACCACGGCACTACCGAGGTCGACTCGAGCGACCTGGGCGAGATGGTGCTTCACCGCCTCATTGACATCGACAAGGTCGCCTACGTCCGCTTTGCGTCCGTCTATCGCGACTTCAAGGACATCGAAGAATTCTCTGACGAGCTGAGGAGGCTCTCTGGTGAGTAACGACGTGATTGACCTTCCCATCAAGCGCCTTGACCCGTCCGTCGAGCTCCCGTCCTACGCCTACGAGGGAGACGCCGGCCTCGACCTGCGCTCAAACGAGGACGTTGACCTGGCGCCGCACGAGCGCAGACTCGTCTCGACGGGCCTGGCCATCGCCATTCCCGATGGCTACGCGGGCTTTGTGCAGCCCAGGAGCGGACTTGCTCTGCGCGAGGGACTGTCGATGGCCAACACGCCCGGCCTCATCGATGCCCACTACCGCGGTGAGCTCAAGGTCTGCACCGTCAACCTAGACAACGAGAAGACCATTCACATCGAGCGCGGCGAGCGCATCGCCCAGCTCGTCATCCAAAAGGTGCCCGTCGTGCGTCTGCACGAGGTGTCGGAGCTCGACGAGACCGACCGTGGTGCGGGCGGCTTTGGCTCGAGCGGCGTCAACTAGTCGCGCGCGAGAATCTTAGATTGGGGAGCCTTACATGACCGATTTGAATGTGAGAGACGTCATCATCGTGGGTTCCGGTCCTGCGGGTCTGAGCGCCGCCATCTATGCAACGAGGGCGGGTCTCAGGCCCCTCGTCATATCGAGCAGCGCCGCTGGCGGCCAGATTGCCACGACCGACCTCGTGGACAACTATCCGGGCATCGAGGACATAACGGGTGCCGAGCTCGGGCAGCGTCTCTGGGACCATGCCGAGCACCTTGGTGCGGAGTTCGAGTTCGACCAGGTCGTCTCCATCGACAGGCGCGAGGGCGGGAGCCTCTTCGAGGTCGTCTGCGAGGGAGGCTCGCTTAGGGCGCGCAGCGTCATCTATGCCGCGGGGGCCTCGCCGCGCAAGGCTGGCTTTGCGGGCGAGAATCGCTTTGGTGGCAGGGGCGTCTCGTACTGCGCCACCTGCGATGGCATGTTCTATCGTGGCAAGGAAGTCTTTGTGGTGGGCGGTGGTAACACGGCCTGCGAGGAGGCGCTCTACCTTGCGAAGGTCGCCTCCTCGGTGACACTCGTCGTGCGCAAGGACCACCTCCGGGCGATGAGGAGCCTGCGGGATGCCGTTCTCTCCTCGCCCATGATTAAAGTTAGGTACCTTACTAGAATTGAGGGCGTGGAAGGGGAATCTCTTATCGAGAGGGTCGTGCTGGCATCCGTAGACGCCTTGGGCGTCCCAACCCGCGAGGAGCTTTCCTTCGCGCCAGGCGGTGTTGGCGTCTTCGTCTCGGTTGGCCAGGTGCCTCAGTCAGCGCCTGTCTGCAGGCTCGCCGAGTTGGATGACCAGGGGTATGTCGTGACGCGCCCTGACATGTCTGTGGCAACGCCTGGACTCTTCTGTGCGGGAGACGTGCGGGCAACGCCGCTTCGCCAAGCGATCACCGCGGCCTCTGACGGAGCGATTGCCGCCACGAGCGCGGCAAGGTACGTGGGGGTTCTTGGCGATTAGCGTAATTCTCCTAGTTAGTGACTCCCCTGTTCCGGCTGATATACATAAAATAGCGATAATATATCTTATGTAAAGTAGAGCTGTTTCAAGTCAGCTTTTCGTCGCTGCTTGCTGCCTACTCCACGACATCGAGTGGCGCGAAGGTGCCGTGGCAGACGTGGCGCACGAAGCGCTCGTTGTTGTCTCCATCGTGTTCGTCGAGCAAGACGAGGATGCGGTCGCCCTCGAGGAGCCTGAGCGACCCGCGCGGCACGATCTCGCGTCCGCAGCGCCGCACCGAAACGACGAGCGTGCGTTCGGGCCAGTCGATCTGCGAGATGAGCTTGTCGGCCGCAGGGCATCCCGCCTCGACCACGTATGAGTGGAGCTGGCGGCCGTGCGACCCCCAGTGCTCGTGCGCCTCGTCGGTCGTGGTGCCAAGGAGGCGTGCCAGCAGGTGCTCGTAGTAGGCGTCGACCTGCAGCAGGTTGGCGGTCACGTAAGCGAAGACGCTCACAATCGCAAGCGACAGCAGCTGCTCCAGGCTCCCCGTGAGCTCAAAGGCGAGCACGACGGCCGTGACCGGCGCTCGAATGGCACCCGCGAACATTCCGGCGATACCGAGCACCATGAAGTTCATCACGAAGGCGTCGCTCATGCCCAGGACGCGCGTGGCGCCCATGCCAAAGATGGCGCCGGCGAGCGTGCCCATGATGACCAGCGGAAAGAGCGTGCCGCCTGGCGTTCCCGCGCCAAAGCAGACGCCCGTGAAGAGATACTTGCCCAGCAGGATGAGTGCCAGCGTGCCAATCGAGAGCCCCTGGGGGCTCATGAGCATCTCGAGAATCGCGTCGCCGCCACACATGAGCTCGGGCGACAGAAGGGCCACCCCGCCCGCGACCATGAACGGTATGAGGTAGCGTAGCCAGGCATGGCGGTAGCGGATGCGCGACAGCAGGTTCTGCAGCGCAAACATGCCGATGTTGTGGGCCGCGCCCACGACGCCCATGATGAGGCCAAAGACGATGAGCAGCGCATAGGCCTCGTGAGGGATGATCTCGCTCAGCCTGAAGCTGATGACCGGCTGAAGGCCCAGCACTTGGCTCGTCACGTAGTCGCTCATGACGGCGCTCATCATCACCGAGATAATCAGGGGCGCGTTGAACGTCTTGTGAATCTCCTCGAGGGCAAACATCACGCCGGTGAGGGGCGCGTGGAACGCCGCGGCCATGCCTGCGCCCGCGCCGCAGGTGACGAGCAGACGCTCCTCTCCCCTCCCGCGCTTGAGGATGCGCGAGACGCCCTTGCCGGCCATGCCGCCAAGCTGCACCGACGGGCCCTCGCGGCCGAGGGACAGGCCGCCGAGGGCGCCAATCGTACCTTCGGCGAACTTGGCGGCGATGACGCGGTACCAGGGCGCGTCCATGGCGCCCATGACCTCGGCGTCGACCTGCGGGATGCCCGAGCCCGAGGTGGCGGGCTCCCACCTCACGAGAAGCGCCACCACGACCGCCATGACGGCCAGGGCGACGAACCATGCGACCGCCATGACGGGGTTGTTCGCCCAGCTCGCTACGATGGCGCGCAGGATGCGCTCGCCCTGTGTGAGGGCAAGGCGGTAGAGCGTCACGAGGGCGCCGGCAAAGAGGCCCACGAGGGCGCCCTCCCACACGAGGCTCACCTGGAACCTGCGCGAGAGCCTGCGCCTGATGGGATTCTCGAACACCTGCACGCTAGCTCCTCGTCTCTCGATTGCAAGAAAAAGCCGGCCAGGTGGGCTGAGCCGCACCCTGACCGGCAAAATCATACGCCATCTAACAAGCCGTGGGGCCAACTGGGGTCGAGCGTGCGCCCACCACCCCGGCCATAAGTCCTAGTCGACCTTGATGAGCGAGAAGATGTCCTGGGGGAACTCCTTGCCAATGGCCTCGCGGGGGTTGAGGAACGCGAGCTCGAGGATGAACGAGAAGCCCACGATCTTTGCGCCCGTCTGCTCGACGAGCTTGGCGGTGGCAAGCGCGGTGCCGGCCGTGGCCACGAGGTCGTCGACGATGACCACACGGTCGTCGGGCGTGAGCGCGTCCTTGTGGATCTGCAGCTCGTCGGTGCCGTACTCGAGCGCATAGCTCTGGGAGTAGACGTCGCGAGGCAGCTTGCCGGGCTTGCGGGCGGGCACGAAGCCCGCGCCCAGGCGATAGGCCACGGGCGTGCCAATGAGGAAGCCGCGGGCCTCGGAGCCCACGACCTTGGTGATGCCCTCGCCCAGGAAGTGCTCGGCCATGGCGTCGACGCAGGCCGAGAAGCCCTTGGGGTCGGAGATGAGCGGCGTGATGTCCTTGAAGACGACACCGGGCTCCGGATAGTCGGGAATGTCGACGATCAGGCTCTCGTATCGGAACGGCCTCTCGTTGCTGTCGGTCATGGTGGCCCCCACCTTCCTCTTGTTTGCTTGCCAACCTGACATAATACGTCAGGCGCCTATCGTGCTTGTTCCCCTTGTGCGAGGTGGTTATCCCTGCGCGTTGGGCGAGTCTCCCGTGAGCTCACGCTTGATGAGCGTGCTTCTCACCGAGCCAGTGAGCGCGATCATGCGGTCGAGAGTCATCTCGCGCCTGAGCGTGCGCTCGCTCTCGCTCTCGCCCTGGTGGCGTGACAGCGAGGCCAGGGCCTGCTCGAACATGGGCGTCTCGCGGTTCGCGGCGGCCACGTACTGGCGCAGGTTCTTGGGCTCGATGCCATAGCGGGTGAGCTCGGCGCACGTGCAGATGAGCTTGAGGTCGCTGCCGCGCACGAGGTCGCGGCCGGCTGGGGAGCGCACGAGGCGAATGAGCCCGCAGTCAGCGAGCTTGCGCACGAGCGCGATGTTGACGCCGGCGACCTCGGGCATGCGGTCGATGGGGTGCAGCTCGCGCTCGAGCTCGGGGGTGATGTGCTCCCCCGTCAGCGGCTCGTCCTTCTCGGCCGCGCCCTCGTAGCCCTCGCTGCGGCCTGGTTTGCCGTCGAGTTCGTCCTTGATGACGCTCAGCGGCAGAAACTTCGTCTTCTGCAGGTAGAGGATGGTCTCGAGGCGTTGAATGTCACGCGAGGAGTAGAGACGGTAGCCGCCCGGCGTGCGCGAGGGCGTGAGCAGCCCCTCGTCCTCGAGGTAGCGCACCTTGGACACCGACAGGTCAGGATACTGCTCCTGCAGCTTGCGAACGACCTTGCCTATGGTGAGATAGCCGGCATCGGCCATGTGGAGGCCTACTCGCCCGTGGCGATGCGAGACGGGCGAGTAGTGTGGTAGACCATGCGGAACGTGCCTACCTGGATGGTCGAGCCGTCGACGAGCGGCGACGTCTTGACGATGGCGCCATCGACCCAGGTGCCGTTGAGCGAGCCAAGGTCCTCGATGCGGGCACTGCCGCCGGCGATGTGGAGCACGGCGTGGCGGCGCGAGACCGTCATGTCGTTGAGGAAGACCGAGGACGAGGGGTCGCGGCCAATCGTTATGTCGGGCGTGTCAAGCACGAAGGTCGAGCCGGTCTGCGGGCCCTTGAGGATCGAGAGCGTGGGGTACTCGGGACGCGAGCCTCCCATGAGGTCGGGTACGGTGGCGTCTGCCGAGGGCATGCAGAAGATCGCGGTTGCGTCCGCTGCGTTCTTGGTGGTGTCGTTCTGCATGGCTAGCTCCTCTTGATAGCGAGTTCGTGAAACATGATTGTACCGCTCCGCGCCGCTCCTAGCGGCAGGCGATGGCCTCGATGGCGATGGGCACGCCGCCGGGAAGCGAGCAA
This sequence comes from uncultured Parolsenella sp., assembly GCF_958346945.1. Taxonomy (NCBI): domain Bacteria; kingdom Bacillati; phylum Actinomycetota; class Coriobacteriia; order Coriobacteriales; family Atopobiaceae; genus Parolsenella; species uncultured Parolsenella sp. Next base: position 110,400 of record NZ_CATVTL010000002.1, on the reverse strand, counting down.
ACCTCGAGGCGGGTCACCGCGGGCAGCGGCTTCGTGAGGCGACGGGCGCAGACGCGGTCGACGCAGGCGAAATCGCTCGTTCCCGCAAGGTAGATCGTGAGCTTCGTGACCTCGGCAAACGTGAGCTCGAGCTCGGAGAGCACGCCCTCGACGTTGTCGAGGCACTGGTTGGCCTGGGCGCCGAGGCCTTCCTCGACGAGCCTGCCGGTGGCGGGGTCAACGGGCGGCTGGGCGGAGACGAACGCGAAGCGTGCCGCGCTCGTTCCCTCGGAGAAGGGAAGTGAGGTACGCGGCGCCTTGTCGGTTGAGATGGCGTACATGGGCTGCCTTTCGTGCCTAGGCTGCGGGCGAGACGGCGGGGCAGACGTACCCCACGAGCCCAAGGCCGCTGCGGGCGGGCTCAAGCTCATTGTGGCACGCATACGTGGCGTTTCCAACGTTGCGCCCGTCCTGGCTCCAGCTGCAGACGCCAACGGTCTGCCCGGGCACGCAGAGCTTGTCGGTGTGGCAGGCGTTGCGCGCGTAGGTCGTGTCGCCTCCGCCCGGCCAGACGAGGCCGAGCGTGGTGGCCGAGGCGCTCACCGGCAGGCTGTAGGCGAGGTCGTAGGCAAAGGGGCGCGCCCCGAGCGTCAGGGAGGCGTTTGCGAGCACGTGGCCCTGGTAGGTGCCATAGGCCCAGTCAAGCAGCGACTCCGTGTCGGCAAAGCGGCCGTCCACCGTGGCACAGCCCAAGACGACGGTGTAGAGCGTGGTGGCGCCCCTGCGGGCGCAGCCCATGAAGGCCGTGACGGTGTTGCCGGCGCCGGTCTTGATGCCAATGAGGCCGTGGTAGCTGCCCAGCAGGTGGTCGACCGTCGGGTACTCGCGCTGCACGCCGTTCACCTCGACCGTGACCTCGGGCAGGCGCACCGTGTCTGCGATGAAGGGCTGTGTCGTCATGGCGTAGCGGGCAAGGATCGCGAGGTCGTGCACCGTTGAGTGGTGGCCGTCCGCGTCGAGGCCGTGGGGGTTCTCGAAGTGGGTGTCGTCCATGCCCAGCTCCTTGGCCTTGTCGTTCATCTTCGCGACGAAGGCCTCCTGGGAGCCACCCACGCACTGGGCAACCTCGTAGGCGGCGTCGTTTGCCGAGTAGACGAGCATGACGCGCATAAGGTCGTAGAGCGTGGAGGTACTGCCCGCTGTGTAGCCCGCTACCATGGCGTTCTCTGCGAGCTCGGGGGTGCTCAGGGTGCAGACGGTGTCAAGCGGCGTGCCGCTCTCGAGCGCGACCACGGCCGTCATGATCTTCGTGATCGAGGCCATGTTTATCTGAGCGTCTGGGTTCTTCTCGTAGAGCACCCTGCCCGTTTGGTCGACGACGATGGCGGCCTGTGCCTCGGAGAGGCCGGGCTCGGAGGTGTCAGCATGGGCAAGGGTGGGATGCGCGATGAGGGCGAGCAGGAGCGTTGCGAGGACGAGCAGCGTTGAGGCGTGCGTGTGACTCATGCTACTTGCTCCTCCCCCTCCTGATGGACTCGCGGACGATGGCCACGCCCTCGGTGGTGTAGACGATGGCCGTGATGATCGAGAACACGCAGCCCGCGTAGACGAAGAGCAGCCCAACGGGCCCCGCGACGGAGTTGAGGCCGGGCAGCCACGAGGCGCTCGTGAGGCCCAGGCCGTCGATGACGGGAAGCCCCAGCAGCAGGTCGCAGAAACCGAACATGAGCAGGGCCGTCGTGATCTTGCCGATGTAGACGACGTCGACGGGGCGCTCGCGGAAGCGGCGCACGATGAGGGCGCCCCCGCCGAGGTAGAGGTCACGACAAATGACCAGCACGGCCACCCATGCAGGCAGCTCCTCGCGAATCACGAGGCCAAGGACGCCCGTGAACAGCAGGAAGCGGTCGCACAAGGGGTCGAGCAGCTTGCCAAACCAGCTTACGGTCTGCGTGGCGCGGGCAATCTTGCCATCAGCCCAGTCGGTGCAGGCGGCGATGGCGTAGATGGCGACGGCGACCGGGCGGTTGACGTCGTTCACGAACAGGCCGAGAAACACGCAGGTGAGGACCATCCTCATCACGGTGAAGGCGTTGGCCCACGTGAGGATCTTGCTCGAGGGATTGTCGGAGCTGCCCAGCGGCGCCTCGTTGTCAGTCTCGAAACCCTGACTGACCTTTTTCTCTAGCCACTCGTTGAACGTCAATGCTGCTCCTCGTAGTCCTGATGCCGCGTCCCCGTGCGGCGCTTAAGGGATGATACCCCATCGCGTGGCCGGCCCAACCCCTCCGCCCCTTGGTAGCCAAAGAAGTGACGAAAACGTTCGGCGGGCCTCCACGATTTATGTCAGCTGAACTGGCTCTCGTAGAGGCTTGCGTAGAATCCGTGGGCGGCGAGCAGCTGCTCGTGGGTGCCCGTCTCGACGATGCGGCCATCCCTCATGGTGACGATGAGGTCGGCGCCCACGATGGTCGAGAGGCGGTGGGCCACCACAAAGCTCGTGCGACCCTCCATAAGCCGCTCGAAGGCGCGCTGCACGAGGATCTCGGTGCGCGTGTCGATGTTGCTCGTGGCCTCGTCGAGGATGAGCATCGGCGCGTTCGCGAGCATGGCGCGCGCGATGCACAGCAGCTGGCGCTGCCCCGCAGAGATCGAGGACTGGTCGCCGCCAAGGACCGTGTCGTAGCCGTGCGGCAGCCGCATGATGAAGTCGTGGGCAAAGGCTGCCTTGGCGGCCTGGCGCACCTCCTCGTCGGTGGCATCCGACGCGCCCAGGCGCAGGTTGTCGGCCACGGTGGCGCTCTTGACCCAGGTCTCCTGCAGCACCATGCCATAGGCCGCCCTCAGGCTTGCCCTCGTGATGTCGCGGACGTCGCGGCCGTCGACGAGGATCTGGCCCGCGTCGACGTCGTAGAAGCGCATGAGCAGGTTGATCATCGTCGACTTGCCGCAGCCCGTGGGACCCACGATGGCGACGCGCATGCCGGGGCGCACGCTGAGCGAGAAGTGCTCGATGAGCGGACGGTCTGGCGTGTAGGAGAAGGCCACGTCGCGCAGCTCGACCTGCCCGCGCACGTTCGAGAGCTCGACGGCGCCTGGCGCGTCGGGGGCCTGCTCGGGTTCGTCGAGCAGCGCGTAGAGGCGCGCTGCGCAGGCAAACGAGTTCTGCAACTCGGTCACGACGTCCGAGATGTCGTTGAAGGGCTTGGTGTATTGGTTGGCGTAGCTGAGGAAGGCCGTGAGGCCGCCCACGGTGAGGCTCCCCGCGATGGCCGCGAAGGCGCCGAAGATGCCCACGCCCGCGTAAACGAGGGCGTTCACGAAGCGCGTGGTGGGGTTCACGAGCGAGGAGTAGAAGACGGCCTTGAAGCTCGCCTGCGAGAGGCGCGCGTCGACCTCGCGGAAGTGCCCGCAGGCGACGTCCTGGGCGTCGAAGGTCTCGAGCACGGGGATGCCGCCTACGTACTCCTCGACCGCGCCCGTGAGCTCACCGCGACGAACCGACTGCTCGTGAAAGTGGGCGTAGCCGCGGGTGGCGATGAACTTTGCGGTGAAGATCGACACCGGCGTCACGCAGATGACCACGAGGGTAACGGCCGGGTTCAACTTGAACATAAACACGAGCGTGAGCACGATCGTGAGCACGCCCGAGAAGAGCTGCTGGAAGGTGAGCGTGAGGCCGTTCGAGAACTGGTCGATATCGGTGACGACGCGGTTCACGATGTCGCCGTGGCGGTGCGAGTCGATGTAGGAGAGCGGCAGAACCTGCAGCTTGGCGAAGGCGTCGCGGCGCATGTCGCGCACGATCGAGGCCGCGATGCGGTTCGTGAGCGCGGTGAGCAGCCACTGGGAGGCCATCGTCACGACGACGGCCGCGGCAAGGCCGCGCAGGGCCGAGACGAGCCCCGTCATGTCGACGGAGCCCTCCCCCATCACGCAGTCGACGGCGTCGCCCGAGTACACGGGCACGAGCAGCGTCGAGACCACGACCGCGGCGGCCAGGGCGAGCGAGCCCACGAGCCCGGGGATGTGGGGGCGCAGCTGCGCGATGGTGCGCCGGATGGTACCGTCCGTGCTAGTACTCTTCTCGCCTGTGCTCATCGTGCCACCTCCCCGGCGTTTTGTGACTCGCAGATCTGCTGGTAGACCTCACAGGTTCTCAGGAGCTCCTCATGCGTGCCCAGCCCAACGGGGCATCCCCTGTCGAGCACGAGGATGAGACTCGCGTGGCGTATGGCCGAGACGCGCTGCGAGATGACGACCTGTGTGACGCCCACGAAGTCGCTGGCGAGCGCATGGCGCAGACGGGCGTCGCAGGCGAGGTCGAGGGCCGAGCTCGCGTCGTCAAGCACGAGCACCTTGGGCGCGCGCGTGAGGGTGCGCGCGATCGAGAGGCGCTGGCGCTGGCCTCCCGAGAGGTTACGGCCCAGCTGCTCGACGGCCCCGTCGGTGCCTCCCTTGGCCTCGACGACGTCCGCGGCCTGGGCGGCCTTAATGGCGCCTGCCAGCTGCTTTTCGCCCGCCTGCTCGTTGGCGAGCCTGAGGTTGGTCTCGATCGTGCCCGTGAAGAGGCGGGGCTGCTGGTCGACGAGCGACACAAGGTGGTGGAGGCTCGTGAGGGTGAGCTCGCGCACGTCGTGGCCACCCACGAGCACCGCGCCCTCGTCGGGGTCGTAGAAGCGCATGAGCAGCGACGCCAGCGTCGACTTGCCCGAACCCGTGCCGCCAATGACGCCCAGGACCTGGCCGGGCTCAAGCGCAAGGCTCACGTGGGAGAGCGCGGGCGCCGCGGCGCCGGGATAGGAGAACGTGACGTCGCGCAGCTCGACGGAGCCGGGAAGACCCGAGGCGTCGAGCGCGCCGTCTGCCATCGAGGGCCTGCGGGCGAAGACCTCGTTCAGGCGGCGGGCACAGGCCTCGGACTTGGAGAGGGTGTTCACGAGGTTCGCGAGCTTGAGCAACTCGACGAGTATCTGGCTCATGTAGTTCACGAGGGCCACCAGAGCGCCTTGGGAGAGCGTGCCGGCGTCGATGTTCACGCCGCCAGCATAGAGCACGACGACGAGGCCGAGATTCACGGCGGCGTAGGTGAGCGGGTTCATGAGGCCGGCGACGTCGCCCACGCGCACCTGCGCGCGCCACAGGCGCTGGAGCTTGTCACCAAACTCGGCGACCTCGGCGCGCTCGCGGCCAAAGGCGCGCAGGACGCGGACGCCCTCGAGCTGCTCGGTGGTCGAGAGCGTCACGGCGTCGAGGCTCTGCTGGACCGCGCGGTAGCCCCGCACGGCGACGCGCATGACGAGCCATACGAAGATAAACACGAGGGCCGAGATGCCGCAGAAGAGCACGCCCTCGAGGCCGTCGACCACGAAGGCACACCCGATGGAGCCAAAGATGGCGATGGGACAGCGGAGCACGAGGCGGAAGAACAGGTTCATGCCGTCCTGGACCTGGTTCGTGTCGTTGGTGAGGCGCGTGATGAGCGTGGAGGCACCGAGCTCGTCGACGTCTGCGCGCGACAGGCCCAAGACGTGGGCGAACAGGTCGTCTCGCAGGGCGGTGCCAAAGCCCGCCCCCAGCTGGGCCGAGAAGTACTGGGCCGCGACGGCGCAGACCCAGCCGACGACGCCCATGCCCACCAGCACGGCGGCGCAGACGAGCACGTGGTTGGTGTCTCGGTTGGCTATGCCCTCGTCGACGACGCTCGCCATGACGAGGGGAACGAGAATCTGGAAGAGCGCCTCGAGGCACTTGAAGAGCGGTGCGAGGACGCAATGCCTCTCGTAGCCGCGCAGGTATCTGATGAGCTTGAGCATGTGCTCGCCCCTCGTATCGTAATTTTCGCACCCGAGAATAGCATAGGTGCATAGTTACGAAAAAAGGCCAGGACAGAAGTCCTGGCCTCTCAAGTTCTGGTCGGGTGGACTGGATTCGAACCAGCGACCCCTTGACCCCCAGTCAAGTGCGCTACCAAACTGCGCCACCACCCGTCTGTGCTGCTCGCTTGCAGCAAGGAAGAGAATAACAGCTCTCAGCTGCTCGTGCAAGAAGAAATTTGAATCAATTTCTCCCCTGATCTCGCATTGCGTGCAAAACGCGAGCTAGAAGGCAAGAAAACCGTGCGGTCGCATGACATAGAGGACGAGTCTAGCCCCGCGTTACACCCTTCACCTTCGAGATCTGCTTGTCGCTCCTGCGGTCGTGGCCCCAGAAGCAGCAGCTGACCATGCCGGGACCCACGTGCGAGCCGATGGTCGGGCCGATCGTGGGGCGCGAGACGGCGAGCTCGGAGTCGAACTCGCGCAGCACGGAGGCTACGGCATAGCCGTCGTCGGGCGCGTCGGCGTCGCCCACGGCGACGACGTGGCCATAGGGCTCGAGCTCGCGGGTCTTCTCGAAGAAGTCGACGATCTTGCGAATGCCCTTCTTGCGTCCGCGCGCCACGCCGCGGATGCCCAGCGTGCCGTCGAGGTTGAAGTGCAGCAGTGCCTTGACGTCGAGCGCGTCTCCGATGACGGCCACGCCCTTGGGGAGCCTGCCGCCGCGATGCAGCGCGTCAAGGTTGTCGACCATGAAGATCGTGTGCACGTGGTAGCGCGCCTCCTCGGCCCACATCACGAGCTGCTCGGCGTTGAGACCGGCGTCGCGCTGGCGACAGGCCTCCTCGAGAAGAAGCGTGAGCGAGGTCGAGGCGATCAGCGAGTCGATGACGTAGATGCGCACCTCCTCGTTAGGGTGCGCCTCCTTGAGGCGCTCGAGCGAGGCGCAGGCGCCCTGGTAGCCGCCCGAGAGGCCGCTCGAGATGCAGAACATGACCGTGGGCATGCCGCTCTCGTAGGCGGCCTGGAAGGCCTCGTCGTACTCGAGCTGCGAGGGCTGCGACGTCATGGGCATGGCGCCACGGCGGATGGCGTCGTAGAACTCGTGGGCGCTGCGGCTCTGGAAGAGGTCGTCGTCGCCCGAGAGTCCCCCGTCGGGCTTGCCCGCCTCGACGTAGTGGAACGGCAGGATGCGGATGTTCTCGCGCTCGGCCTGTTCGGCGGTGAAGTCGCAGGTCGAGTCGCACATGATCTGGCACGTTGCGGCCATGGTCTCTCCATTCCCGCCCTGACGGGCGCGCGCGTGAGCGTAGGTTTACATAATTCTACCGAAACCGAGGGCTCGATGCAGCGCGGCGCTAGCCCTCGAGCGTCTCCTCGAGCTCCAGCCACTCGCCCTCGAGCTCGTCGAGCTGGGCCTTTGCCGCGTCGACGTTGGCCTGGGCCTTCTCGAGCGCCACGTAGTCGGTCTGATCGACCTGCCCCATGGCCTCCTCGAGCTCCGCGATGCGGCCGCGCTGGGTCTCCATCTTGCGCTCGATGCTTGCGAGCTGCTTCTTGAGGCGCCATTCCTCGGCGCTCGACAGGCCGCTCACCGCCTGCACGGCTGGTGCCTCCCGACCTGCCTGAGCGGGGGCCGTGATGGGAGCCTTGGGCGCGGGCCCCTTGCCCTTGACGCGGCCGTCACCGTGGTTTCTTCCAATGAGGCGCAGGTACTCGTCGACGCCACCCGGGCAGTGGCGCAGCTGGCCGTCGATGAGGGCGTACTGGTCGTCGGTCACGCGCTCCATGAGGTAGCGGTCGTGGCTCACGAGCAGCAGGGTTCCCGGCCAGGTGTCGAGCAGGTCCTCCATGACGGCGAGCATGTCGGTGTCGAGGTCGTTGCCGGGCTCGTCGAGGATGAGGACGTTGGGCTCATCGAGCAGCACGCACATGAGCGCGAGGCGCCTCGACTGGCCGCCCGAGAGATCCGCGATGGGCGTGTCGAGCTCGTTCTTGTCGAACCCGAGGTTCTCGAGGAGCTTGGTGGGCGTGTACTCCTTGCCGCCGATGATGTAGCTGCGCCTGTAGGTGCCCAGAAGCTCGCGGACGCGCCAGTCGAGCTTGTCGGCGAGCAGGTCGATGTGCTGCGACAGGGTGCCGAGCTTCACCGACTTGCCAATCTTCACGCGGCCGCTCGTGGGGGCGAGCTTGCCGTCGAGCAGGCGCAGCAACGTCGTCTTGCCGGCGCCGTTCTCGCCCAGGATGCCGTAACGGTCCCCTGGCCCGATGAGCCAGTCGAGGTGGTCGAGCACGACGCGCCCTTCATAGGCCACAGTGGCCTGCTTGAGCTCGAAGACCTGCTTGCCCAGGCGGCTCACGGCGAGGCGCTTGAGCTCGAGCGGGTTTCTCATGGGCGGGACGTCGGCCACGAGGGCGCGGGCCGCCTCGATGCGAAACTTCGGCTTGCTGCTGCGTGCCTGGGCGCCGCGGGACAGCCATGCGAGCTCCTTGCGCAGGATGTTCTGCCTGCGCTCCTCGCTTGCCTGCGCCATGCGCTCACGCTCGGCGCGCTGCTGGATGTAGGCCGAGTAGCCGCCCTCGAAAGGCTCGACCACGCGGTCGTGGACCTCCCACATGCTCTCGCACGTCTCGTCGAGGAACCAGCGGTCGTGGGTGATGACGAGCATGGCGCCCGTCCCTGTCGCCCAGCGGTGGCGCAGGTGGGCGGCGAGCCAGGTGATGGCACCCATGTCGAGGTGGTTGGTGGGCTCATCGAGCAGCAGCACGTCGTAGGTGCCGATGAGCAGGCGGGCGAGGTCGACGCGACGACGCTGGCCGCCCGAGAGCGTGCCCACGTTGGCGTTCCAGTCGACGTCTCCGATGAGCTCGGCGATGATGCGGCGGGTCTCGGGGTTCGAGGCCCACTCGTACTCGGGCGTGTCGCCCACAACGGCATAACTCACGGGGCGGTCGTCGTCGAGGTCGTCGGACTGGCCGAGCATGCCCACCGAGATGTTGCTGCGCCAGGTGACGCTCCCCTGCTCGACCTCGAGCCTGTGGCCGATGAGCTGCAGCAGCGTCGACTTGCCGTCGCCGTTCTTGCCCACGATGCCAATGCGGTCGCCCTCGTTGACACCGATCGTGACGTCGTCGAGCACGGGCTTGCCGGGCCACTCGTGGCTGAGGTGCTCGCATCCTATAAGAATTCCCACGAAGTACTTCCCTACCTGTCAGTGTCTCTCGTGCTGGTGAGCCTAGCCTCGACCTCGGCCACGTCCTCGCCCGCGGCCAGGCGGCGCAGGGCCTCGATCTCTGCCGCATACCCAGGCGCCTCGTTGGGGGTCTCGAGGACGAGCGGCAGGTCGCGGGTGCGCTCGTTGGTGACGATGGCCGCAAAGCAGCCAAGCCCCAGGTGGCCCAGGCCCAGGCGCTCGTGGCGGTCCTTGTGCGCGCCCACCGGATTCTTGGAGTCGTTGAGGTGCAGGGCCCGCAGGCGCTCGATGCCCAGCACGCGGTCGAACTCGTCGAGCACCGCGTCGAGGTCTGCGGAGATGTCGTAGCCCGCATCGCTCACGTGGCAGGTGTCGAGGCACACGCCCATGAGCTCGTCGTGGTCGACGAGCTCGAGGACCTGCGCGAGCTCCTCGAAGCTGCGGCCCACCTCGGTGCCCTTGCCGGCCATGGTCTCGAGCAGCACGGTGGTGTGCTGGCCGGGCTCAAGCGCCTCGTTGAGGCCCTGCGCGATGAGCTCGATGCCGATGTCTGCGCCCTGACCCACGTGGGAGCCGGGGTGGAAGTTGTAGTAGTTGCCCGGCACGAGCTCCATCGTCCGCAGGTCTGCCGCCATGGCCTCGCGCGCGAAGGCGCGCACGTCTGGCTTGGCCGAGCAGAGGTTCATCGTGTACGGTGCGTGCGCCACGATCCTGCCAAAGCCGTGCTCCGCCATGAGCGAGACGAGCCTGCCTGCGTCTTCGAGGTCGGCCTTCTTGGCGGAGCCCCCGCGCGGGTTGCGCGTGAAGTAGGCAAACGTCGTGGCACCGAGGTCAAGGGCGCGCTCGCCCATGGCCTCGAAGCCTCCCGCGCTCGAGATGTGGCAGCCTACGCTCAGCACGGCTATGCGCCCGCCTTGGGCATGAGCAGCGTGGCGTCGGGCGAGCTCGGGGCGAGGTAGTCGTCATCGGGCTCGAGCAGGTCGTGCACACGCTCGATGATGGCCTCGGCGACCTGCTCCTTGGGCATGCAGTCGAGGGTCTCCTCGTCATGGGGCGAGACGATCGTCACGCAGTTGGTGTCGGCGCCAAAGGTGGAGTCCTCGCGCGAGACGTCGTTGGCGACGATGAGGTCGCAGCCCTTTCGCGCGAGCTTCTCGCGGGCGTTCTGCAGCAGGTTGTCGGTCTCGGCGGCAAAGCCCACGACGATGCGGTCGCCGCGGTCGGCAGAGATCGTGGCGAGGATGTCGGGGTTCTCGGCAAGTTCGATCTTGTCGAGCGGCTCCGCGGCCTTCTTGAGCTTGTGGTCCGCGGCCTTGTCGGGGCGGTAGTCCGACACGGCGGCGGCGAGGATCGCGGCGTCCGCCGTGGCGAAGGCGTCCTGCGTGGCGTCGAGCATCTCGGAGGCCGTCGTGACGTGGATGACGCCCACGCCCGCGGGCTCGGGCAGCGAAACCGGGCCCGAGATAAGCGTCACGTGCGCGCCGTGGGCGGCAGCGGCCGCGGCGATGGCGTAGCCCATCTTGCCGCTCGAGGCGTTGGAGAGGTAGCGCACCGGGTCGACCGGTTCGTGCGTGGGGCCGGCGGTGATGACGATCCTGCGGCCGGCGAGGTCGCCGCGGGCGCGCAGGCGGTAGAGGGCGGCGGAGACTATCTGCTCGGGCGAGGCAAGCTTGCCGGCACCGGTCTCGCCGCAGGCGAGCCGTCCGCTCTCGGGACCTACGATGAGGTAGTTGCGCGCCTTGAGCGTCTCGACGTTGGCCACGGTGGCGAGGTTCTGCCACATGTGGACGTTCATCGCGGGGGCCACGACGACCGGGCAGGGGCAGGCGAGCAGCGTGGTGCTCACCGCGTCGTCCGCGATGCCGTGGGCCATCTTGGCGATGACGTTGGCGGTGGCGGGGGCCACAAGGGCGAGGTCTGCCCACTCGGCGAGATCGATGTGCGGGATGGGGCTCGTCTCATCATCGAAGAGGTCGAGGGTGACGTGGTGGCCCGAGAGCGCCTCGAAGGTGCGCGGGCCCACGAGCTCGCAGGCGCTCCTGGTCATCGCCACGCGGACCTCGCAGCCCTCCTTCTGAAGGCCGCGCAGGACCTCGCAGGCCTTGTAGGCCGCGATGCCGCCGGTGACGAACAGGGCCACGCGCGCCGCGTGACTATCGACGAGCGTAACAGCCATGGTGCTACTCCTCCCCTTCCGTGGAAACCACGAGGATGCGCTTGCAGTAGGGGCAGGTCGTGACCTCAGCGCCGCTCCTGCGGATGTCGGTGAACGAGCTCGGCTGAAGCGTCACGCGGCAGGCCGACGGGCGGTTGCCCACGAGCGTCTCGACGGCGAGGCCGCCAAAGCGCGCGCGGGCCGCCTCGTAGTCGGCGACCATCTTGGCGGGCAGCGCGGCCACGATGCGCTCGCGCTCGGCGGCGAGAGCCTTCACCTTGTCGGTGATCTGGGCCATGGCCTGCTTGAACGAGTCGAGCTGGGCGGCCTCCTCGCGCTCGAGCTTGTCGGTGAGGGCGCGGGCGTTGGCCTCGGCGCGCTCAACGGTCTCGAGCTGGGGCAGCAGCTTGTCGGTGTCGAAGCCGCACTTCTCGATCTTCTTGGCGAGCAGGGAGAGGTTGTACTCCATCTCCTGGGCGTTGCGGAAGTCCTGGTTGTAGGTGCCGGTCTGGATCTCGGTCATCTTCTGCGAGAAGAACTCCTTGGACTCGGCGAGGTCGTTGATCTCAATCTCGATGTCCTTGCGCTGGCCCACGATCTTGGTGAGCTCGCCGGCGACCTTCTTGGAGGCCGCGCGGGCCGCCTCTACGCGGGCGCGCTGCGGAAGCGCCGCGGCCGTCTTCTTCGACTTCATGAGCTCCAGGTCGATCTCCTGAAGTCTCAGTAGGTTGGATGCCTCAGACATGTCACTCACTCCCCGTGCCAAACGCGTGCCAGCGCAGGCCCTCGTCCAGGATTTGTATGCGTGTATCAGGTGCCCCAGCGCGGATCGTGTCCGCGAGCAGGCCCGCGTAGGGCCGCTCCGAGGCATCGTGCCCCACGAGTATAGCGGCAACTCCGGCGCAACCGAGCTCGAGGAGGCGATGATATCCCGCCTCCCCAGCAATCACGCAATCGACGCCTCGCATGCGCGCGACCTCACCTAGCGACCCCAGCGAGCCGGAGCAGACGGCGACGACGCCTAGCTTGCGGGAATCTTCGCCCCAGACCGTGGGCGTGCAGCCGTAGGCCGCAGCCACGCGCTTTGCGAGCTCGTCGAGCGTCATGCCGCCCGCGTCAAGCAGGGCGCCGTATCCGTCTGGCTCCACGAGGCGGCCCATGCGCACAAGGTAAAGGAGACTTGCCTGCAGGTCGAGCGCCGCTTCGTTTCTGTCGAGGTTCGTGTGCATCGCGATAAGCGAGACGCCCAGGCGTGCCGCTTCGAAGACGGCAGCACCTGCCTGCGAGCTCGTGGTGGCCTCGGGCGTCATGCGCGCGGGCGCGTCGAGAAAGGCTGGGTGGTGGGTCACGAGCACGTTGGCTCCGGCTGCTGCCGCCCGGCGGATAGCCTGCGGTGTGGGGTCGAGGGCGCAGGCGACTGCCAAGACCTCGTCGCGTGGGTTACCCACGAGAAGGCCGGGGCGGTCCCAGCTCTCGGCGTCTTCGGCCGGAAAGCGTGCGAGCAGGAGCTGTTCAAGTTCCGAGACGTTCACGATGCCTCCCTTTGAAAAAGGGCCCGGACGAACCGGGCCCAGGAATTGATGTTATTTGGCGGAGACGATGCCGAGCAGGGCGTCGCAGAAGGCGTCGAGCTCCTCGAGCGTGACGCGCTCGTCGAAGCTCACGCGTAGCGACCCCAGCGCCTCGTCTCGGGCGATGCCCATGGCGGAGAGCACGTGGCTGGGGTCGAGCGACCCGCTCGAGCAGGCGGAGCCCGCCGAGACCTCGAAGCCCATGTCGTCGAGCTTGAGCACGAGCGACTCGGAGTCCATCGAAGGCACCATGACGCTCACCATGCCGGGCAGCCTCGTGTGGTCGACATGCGCCACCGTCGTGGGGATAATCCCAGTCCCCGGCGCGCAGAGGCGCTCGTAGACATGGTTGGCGAGCGCCTCGACCGCGGGACGGACGCTGGGAAGCTCGCGGCAGACGAGCTCGGCTGCCGCGGCGAAGGCGACGGCGCCGGCGACGTCCTGTGTGCCGGGCCTGCGGCCCAACTCCTGCCCGCCGCCGAGCGACTGGGCGTCGAAGGGGCAGCGCATGCGCATGGCCACCGCACCCACGCCGAGAGGGCCGCCGATCTTGTGGGCGGCCACCGAGACCGCGTCTGCCTTGGCGCAGTCGAGGTCGATGCGGCCAAAGGCCTGCACGGCGTCGACGTGTGCGAGCGCGCCGCCCGCGTGCGCCGCTTCGACGATATTGGCCGTGGGCTGGATGACGCCCGTCTCGTTGTTCGCGGCCATGACGCTCACGAGGGCGCACGAGTCGCCCATGACGCTCGCGACCTCCTCGGCGCTCACGACGCCGTCGCGGCCGGACCTGGCGAGGACCACCTCGAAGCCGCGCCCGCGCAAGATGCTCGCGACGTCGAGTACCGAGTCGTGCTCGATCGCGGAGAGAACCACGAGGTTGCGCCTGTTGGCGCTCTTGCGGCGCGCGCCCTCGGCCATGCCGAGCACGGCAAGGTTGTTCGACTCGGTTCCGCCGCTCGTGAGGATGACCTCGTTGGGCCTGAAGCCGCAGCCGATGCAGCGCGCGAGCATGCGATGGGCGGCCTCGAGGTCGCGGGCGGCGCTGCGTCCCAGCGTGTGCAGCGAGTTGGCGTTGGCGACGCCCCAGGGCTTGTCGTGGTAGGCGAGCCAGGCGTCGCGGGCGACGTCGCGCAGGGGCGCCGAGGCCGCGTAGTCGAGGTAGGTGTAGTGCTTCTCGGCCATGTACCTACGCCCTCTTAGCGAGGCCGGCACGTCCTGCCTCGCGGATCTCGGCAATCGCGGCGCCGCGGTCGGACTTGCCGTAGACGGCGCTGCCGGCAACGAGCATCGTGGCGCCGGCCTCGACGAGCTCGGCGGCGTTGGCGGCGCTGCAGCCGCCGTCGACCTCGATGATGGGGCTCACACCCTGCTCGTTGGCGAGGGCGCGCACCTGGGCCACCTTGCGCAGCGAGCCGGGGATGAACTTCTGGCCGCCAAAGCCGGGGTTCACCGACATGACAAGCACGAGGTCGAGGTCGGCGATGATGGCCTCGAGCGAGCTCACGGGCGTGGCGGGGTTGATGACCATGCCGGCCTTGGCGCCCGCCTCGTGGATGGCCGAAACGATGCGGTGGGCGTGCGTGGCGGCCTCGACGTGGAAGGAGACAAGGTCGGCGCCGGCGCGGGCGTACTCGACGGCCATCTCGTCGGGGTTCGAGATCATGAGGTGCACGTCGGCGGGGACGTCGGTGCAGGCCTTGACGGCCTTGACGACGTTGGGACCAAACGTGAGGTTGGGCACGAAGTGGCCATCCATGACGTCGACGTGGACGTAGTCGGCCGTGGAGATGGCCTCGAGGTCTGCGGCGAGGTGGGCGATGTCGGCGGAGAGGATCGACGGGGCGATCATGACGTCTTCGAGCATGTGCTTCCTTTCGTAGGCTGCGGACTATGGTGCGAACGACCTGGGCTAGCTGTGGTCCATGCCGTAGAACTCGGTGTTGGGGGCGCGGCCCGTGAGCTGGGCGCTGATGCTCTCGATGCCCACGCCGCCGTGGATGAGGTCCCACACGCTGTCGACGAGGGGCACCTCGACTCCTCTGGCGTGAGCGAGCTCGCGCACGCTCTCTGCCGCGCGGGCGCCCTCTACCACCATGTGCGAGCGGCCCTCGAACTCCTCGAGCGTGGTGCCGCGCACGAAGGCCTCGCCAAAGCGACGGTTCCTCGAGTGCCGTGAGGTGCAGGTGGCGACGAGGTCGCCCATGCCGGCGAGGCCCATGCAGGTCATGGGCTCCCCTCCGAGGGCTGCGACGAGCCTTCCGATCTCTGCGATGCCACGGGTCATGACAGCGGCGAGCGTGTTGTCGCCAAGCCCCAGGCCCGCGCAGGCGCCGCAGGCGATAGCGATGACGTTCTTGACGGCGCCGCACGTCTCGACGCCGCGCAGGTCCTGCGAGACGTAGACGCGGAAGGCCGGCGTGGCCACGATGCCGCGCAGACGCTGCGCGAGGTCGGTCGAGGGGGCTGCCAGGACGGCCGCGGAGAACATCTGGCGGCTCACCTCCTCGGCGTGGTTGGGGCCGCTGAGCGCCGCCACACGCTCGGGGTGACCCAGCTCGTCTGCCGCGACCTCGCTCATGAGCAGGCCCGAGTGGGGCTCGATGCCCTTCGTGAGCACGAGGACGGCGGTGTCTGCCCCCAGGTGGAAGGACAGCTCGTGGGCCACGCCGCGCAGAAACGACGAGGGCGTGGCGAGCACCACGGCGTCGGCGCCGCGCACGGCCTCGGCGAGGTCTGCGGTGGCGCTCACGTTGGGGCCGAGCTCGTAGTCCCTCAGGTAGCGCGAGCTGCGGCGATTCTCGTCAAGCTCGCGCGCGGATGCCTGCGAGTGGCACCACAGCGCGACCTCGTCTACGTTGTGCGCGAGCAGGCCGGAGAAGGCGATGCCCCACGAGCCCGCGCCAACGACGGCCGCGCGCGTCACTTGCCTGCCCCCACGGACGGGTCGTCGGGCGCAACGGGGTCGCCCTTCTTGTGGAACGAGAAGGGCCTCTCCTCGCCGCGGGCGAGCTTTCTGATGTTGGAGCGGTGTGCCCACACCACAACGAGGCCCGCGGCCTCGACGATGAGGTCCTGGGGCAGGTTGGGCCCGTAGAAGAGTGCGAGCACGAGGCCGACGATGCCGGCCACCGTGATGGAGCCTGCCGAGACGCGCTTGGTGAGGTAGGCGATCGCGATGAAGATGCCAAGCTCGATGAGCCCTACGGGCCAGGCGAAGCCCAGCAGCGACCCCACGCCTACGGCGATGCCCTTGCCACCGTGGAACCCCAGGAACGGCGAGAAGATGTGGCCGCAGACGGCCGCCATCATCACGAGGCCCACGCACCAGGCGCCGGCGCCCGTGACCCACTGCGGGAAGAGCGCGCCGGCAAGACCCGTGACAAGCGCGCCCTTGCCGGCGTCAAAGAGCAGCGTGAGGACAGCGGCGCCCTTGCCGATCTCGCGGGCGACGTTGGTGGTGCCGATGTTTCCCGAGCCCACACGCTGGATGTCCACGCCCTTGGCGCGCGCGATGATCTTGCCAAACGGAATGCCGCAGACGAAGAACGTCGCGACGAGATAGGCGACGAGGGCCGCCACGTTGACCTGCATGTCCTGAAAACCTCCGGTCGGGTGTGCGCGAACCTACGAGCTCTGCTTCTTGCGGAAGCGCAGCCTCACCGGCGTACCTTCGAGGTTGAACTGCTCACGCAGGCGGTTCTCGAGATAGCGCTTGAAGTTGTCGTCGACGAGCTCGGGGAAGTTGCAGAAGAACGTGATGGCCGGCGGGCAGTTGCCGGATTGGTTGGCGTACTGGATGCGCAGACGCTTGGCGCCCTTGGAGACGGTGTGACCGCTCTCGCGCATCTGGGCGAGCAGGTTGTTGAGCGTGCCCGTGGGGACCTTGCCGGAGTGGGCCTCTCCCACGCGGTCGACGACGGGCCAGACCTTGTCGAGCGAGCGGCCGGTAAGGGCCGAGACGCGGATGACGGGAGCCCAGGGGGCAAACGTCATGCGGCGGGCGACGCTCATCATGACGTCCTCGCGCTGCTCCTCGGTACGGACGAGGTCCCATTTGTTAAGCAGGATAATGAGGGCGCAGCCGCGTTCGATGGCAAGGCCCGCGACCTTCTGGTCCTGCTCGGTGACGCCCTCGGAGGCGTCGACCACGAGCAGACACACGTCGGCCTCGTCGATGGCGCGCAACCCGCGCACGAGGCTGTAGTACTCGACGTCCTCGTGGACGAGGTTGCGCTTGCGCATGCCAGCCGTGTCGACGAGGCGGTAACGCTTGCCCTCGCGCTCGACCACGACGTCAAGCGCGTCGCGCGTGGTGCCGGCGACGTCGGAGACGATCGAACGGTTCTTGCCCGCGAAGCGGTTGGTGATCGAGGACTTGCCCACGTTCGGGCGTCCGATGATGGCGACGCGCAGGGCGTCGGCTGGGTACTCGGGCTCCTCGGCGGGCTCGGGCAGCGCCGCCACGACCTCGTCGAGCAGGTCGCCGGTGCCGTGGCCGTGGGTGGCCGAGATGGGGCGCGGCTCCCCGAGGCCCAGGGCGTAGAAGTCCCAGAGGGTCTTCTCGTCGGCGGGGTTGTCGAGCTTGTTGGCGACGAGGAAAACGGGCTTGCCGGCGCGACGCAGGATGCGCGCGACCGTCTCGTCCTCCTCGGTGACGCCCGTGGTGGCGTCGACGACGAACACGATGACGTCGGCCTCCTGGCAGGCAGCCTCGGCCTGCTCGCGGATGTGGCCGGCGAAGGCGTCGTCGGAGCGGCCGGTCTCGATGCCGCCCGTGTCGACGAGCGTGAAGTCGACGCCGTTCCAGTCGGCCTCGTGGTAGCTGCGGTCGCGCGTGACACCGCGGCTCTCGTGGACGATGGCTTCCTTCTTCTGTGCTATGCGGTTCACCAGCGTGGACTTGCCGACGTTCGGGCGGCCGACGATGGCGACGATGGGCTTGGCCATTTAGTGCTCCTTGCTCGGGTGTACTAAACGAGAAATTCTAGCATGGGGCTCGCGGAGCGTTCGCGGGTGGGCGCCAAAGCCGCCGCAATCACACAAGACGGCCGATGGCCTCGACGAGCTCGTCAATCTGTGCCGTGGGCGTGCTCGCCCCCGCGGTGACGCCGATCGTGGCGGCCCCTTCGAACCACGAGGCGTCGAGCTCGTCGCACGTCTCGATGTGGTGCGTCGCCGCGCACGATGCCGAGCAGATCGTGGCGAGGCGCGTCGTGTTGGCGGAATTGCGGCCACCGATGACCACCATGACGTCCGAGCGCGCGGCAAGCTCGCGGGCGGCCTTCTGGCGCTCGCTCGTGGCGGCGCAGATGGTGTTCACGACGCATACCTCGCGGGCGACCCCGGTGAGGCTCGACACGACGGCGTCGAGTGTGGCCTTGGCCTGCGTGGTCTGCACGACGACGCCCACGCGAGGCTCGACGTGGACGTCGTCGAGCGCGGCGGCGTCTGCCACGGCGATGGCCCCAGGGGCGTGGCCCAGAATCGCCTCGACCTCGGGGTGGCCCGACTCCCCCACCACGAGGATCTGGTACCCCTGACCCTGCAGGCGCTCGACCGCATGATGGACGCGCTTGACGTAGGGGCAGGTGGCGTCGACGACGGCAAGGCCGCGCTGGGCCGCGAGCCGCTCGACCTGCGGCACGACGCCGTGGGTGCGCAGCACGAGGGTGACGCCGCCCTCCTCGGTGGGCTCGGGAACTTCGCTCACGACGGTGACGCCCTTGGCCTCAAGGCCGGCCACGACCTGCGGGTTGTGGATGAGCGGCCCCAGCGTGTGGACGGGCCCCGTGGCGTCTGCCGCGACCTGCTCGACGAGGTCGAGGGCGCGCTGGACGCCGTAGCAGGCTCCCGCGTGGTCTGCGATGGTGATGGTTGGGCGAGCCATCGTGTCGGTGCTCCTTAGTCTTGGGCTGATCGTGGCGTGGTGGCCTACCAGAGGCCGGGATGCTCCTCGCGCAGGGCGTCACGCAGGGCGTAGACCTGCTCCATAGCGGCCTTCTCCATGTTGGCAACCTTCTCCTTGCGCATGGAGCCTCCGACCTCGTCGAAGGTGAGCGGGGCACCGAAGCGCACGAACGGCTTGCGCCTGCGCGTGGGACGCGTCTTGTAGGGGTCTGCAGCGCCCACGACGGCGGAGGGCACGACATCGCTCTTCCCCATCTGGGCGATCATCGCGAAGCCGCCGTGGATCTCGACGGGTTGCTCGTCGTTCTTGATGCGCGTGCCCTCGGGATAGATCAGCACGGACTCGCCGCGCATGAGCGCGTCGCGGGCGGCCTTGAGGGCCTTGAGGTCTGCGGTGCCACGGTCGACGGGGATGCCGCCAACCCTGCGGAAAAGCCACTTGGCGGGGCCGATCTTCTCGAACTCGGCCTTGTAGATGGGGCGCACGTGGACGCCGCGGCGCCACAGCTCGCAGATGAGCACGACCGGCTCGACCATCGAGGTGTGATTCATCACGAGCACCGAGCCATGGTCCCTCACGTGGTCGACGAAGTCGTCGAGCCCCTCGAAGCTCGTGGGCCACACGATACGGCTGAACACGCCCAACACGAAGGCGACGAACCTGTAGAGTGCACGGGTGGGCGCGGGATACTCGTCCATGCCGTTACGAATGAAGTCAAAGCCGTCCTTGGCCCTCTTGGGCTCGCGTGGCTTCTTTACGGGCTTGTTGCCGTTGGCCTCGCTCATGCGCGCGCCCTTTCCATGAGCTCGCAGATCTTGTCGCAGACCTCGTCGACCGTAAGCTCGGTCGAGTCGATGTGGACGGCGTCCTCGGCGGGCTTGAGGGGGGCGGTGGCGCGGGTGGAGTCCTTGCGGTCGCGCTCGATGAGTTCGGCCTCGATCTTAGCCTGCTCCTCGGCGTTTGCTTGGGCGTTTGCGTCGGTCGCGGTGTTGCCTCCCTGGCGCTGGACCGCGCGGCGACGGGCGCGGGCGCTGGGATCTGCGGTGAGGAAGACCTTGACCTCGGCTGCGGGGAACACGACGGTTCCGATGTCGCGACCCTCGGCCACGACGCTCGTGCTCTCGGCGGCCTTGCGCTGCAGCGCCACCATGGCCTCGCGCACGGCGGGGATGGCAGCAACCTTCGAGACGTTGGCATCGACCTCGGGCATGCGGATGGCGTCCGTGCGGTCCCGGCCGTCGACGATGACGACGGGACCCTGCTCGCCGTTGTCGAGCACGATGTCGAGGTCGCGGGCAAGCTCGCTCACGGCCCGCGCGTCGTCGAGGTCGAGGCCGCGGGTGAGGGCGGCGTCGGTCACGGAGCGATACATCGCGCCCGTGTCGAGGTAGGTGAGGTGCTCGCGCGCGGCCATGGCACGCGCGACGGTTGACTTGCCCGACCCGGCGGGGCCGTCGATGGCAACGATCATGGTGGGTCCTTTCGCTTGGAGGGTGTGGTCCCTAGTTGTCTGACAGGTCGTCGAGCTCGATGCACTCGGCCGCGGCGCTCACGGAGTCGTGCGGCACGTAGCCGGCGTCTGCGCGGCGGTGCAGTTCCTCGGGCGTGAGCCCCGCCGTCTGCAGCGCGAGCCTCGCGCCGTTCGAGACGAACACCTGGGACGAGACGTTGGGAATAACGCGGTCCCAGAAGAGCTCGACCGGCTCGCGGTAGACCGCCGCGAACACGGCGCGCGAGAAGCCGCCGTGCGTCACGACGACCGTCTTGCCACGCAGGGTCGCGACGTAGTCGACGAAGCCGCGGGCGCGCTCGATGAGGGCCTCGAAGGTCTCGGCGCGCGGGGCCGCGACCGAGTGACCGTCGACGATGTCCCAGGGAAACGCGAGCCCCATGTCGGCGAGGTGGTCCTTTACGATGCCCTCCGCCACACCAAAGTCGATCTCGATGACGCGCTCGTCCTCGATGGGTTCGATGTCCAACTCACGGGCGGCGGCGTCTGCGATGGCGTGGCAACGGGCAAGCGGCGAGGTGATGATGCGATCGGGCCGCCAGGCAACGAGGGCCGCGGCGGCGCGGCAGGCCTGCTCGCGGCCGTGCTCGGACAGGCCGACGTCGATGCGCCCCGAGAGACGCCCCGTGTTGTTGAACTCCGTCTGCGGGTGTCGCATGAACAGCACGCGTCCAAACTCCGCCATCTAGCGCTCTCCCCTCGTCGCCTCGAGCAGGCGTGCCCGCTCGCCGTCCGTGAGCATACGCCACTGGCCAGGCTCGATGCCAGTGAGGCGCAGCGGCCCAAAGGTGTCGCGGTGCAGGCGCACGACCTCATGGCCGACGGCCTCGAGCATACGCTTCACCTGGTGTTTTCTGCCCTCGTGAATCGTGAGGCCCACGACCGAGGTGCCCTTGGGCGCGTCGGCAAAGATGGCGGCGCGGGGGTCTCCCATCCGCAAGGCCTCGACGCGCGCCGGGGCGCAGGGGCCGTCATCGAGTTCGATGCCGTCCTCGAGCGCCTTGGCCTCAGCGTGGGTGAGCCAGCCGTGCACGAGCGCCAGGTAGTGCTTCTTCTTTTCGAACGAGGGGTGGAGCAGCGCCTGGGCCGCCTCGCCGTCGGTCGTGAAGAGCAGAAGGCCCGTCGTGTCGCGGTCGAGCCTGCCCACGGGGAAGAGCCCGGGGTAGCGGTCGCTGGGAACGAGGCTCGCCACGCAGCGGCGGCCGCCGGGGTCGCGCATCGTGGTGACGTATCCCGCGGGCTTGTAGAGCATAAGGTAGACCGAGCCGTCGGCCAGGCGCACCTCGCGGCCGTCGACCGTCACCACGTCGACGAGCGGGTCGACCTTGCTGCCGAGCTCGGTCGTGACCGCGCCGTTCACGCGGACGCGCCCGGCGGTCATCAGGTTCTCGGAGCCGCGGCGGCTCGCGACGCCGGCGCGCGCGAGGAACTTCTGCAGCCGCATGGGGACGATCCGCTCCCCCTGCGAGGTCTGCTCGCTATTCGTCATCGCTCTCCTCCACTCCGTCAGTGCCTATGAGCTCGCGCTCCTCGTCAAAGTCTGCTGCGGCCTCCTCGAGGGTCGACTCGATCGAGCGGCCCGAGAGGCGCTCGCGGATGAACTTGCGCGACTCCTCGTCGGGGGCAAACTGCTCCAGGTCGGGCAGCTCGCGCAGTGACTTGAGGCCAAAGCGCTCGAGGAAGGCCTGCGTGGTTGCGTAGCGGATGGCCTGAGTGCGCTGAGGGTCGCGGCCGGCCTCGCGCACGAGCCCCTTGTCGACGAGCGAGGAGATGACGCCGTCGGAGTTGACGCCGCGGATGGCCTTGACGCCCTCGCGCGTGACCGGTTGGTGGTAGGCGATTACGGCGAGCGTTTCGAGGGCCGCCTGCGACAGGCGCCTCGTGTCCCAGCTCATGACGAGCGCCTCGACCTGGTCGTGGTAGGCGGGGTGGGTAAACAGCCTCCAGCCGCCCGCCACCTCGCGCAGCTGAAAGCCGCGGTTTGCGTCGGCGTACTCGGCGGCGAGGTCGGCGAGCTGGGCGGAGACCTCGCCGGGGGCGGCTCCCAAGACCTTCGCGAGGTCGGTTGCGCTCACCGGGTCGCTCGACGCGAGGAGCATCGCCTCGAGTGCGCCCCTCATGTCCTGCGACTCGAGCTTGTCGAGCTCTCTCATCAGTACCCTCCCTCCAGCTCGGCCAGCGTGGTCGCGTCGACCTCGTAGGCCGGCGCCCCCTCGATGCGGTCGATGTCGATGTCGGCGAAGTTCTCGTCCTGCGTGAGCCTCACGCTGCCCAGCTTGTAAAGCTGCAGAATCGCGAGGAAGGTCACGACAACCTGCTCGGGCGTCGAGTCGCCGTCGAGCAGCTCCGAGAACGTGAGGTGGGGCTTCGCGCGCGTCACGCGGTCTACGCTCGCTACGGTGAGGGCCACG
Organism: uncultured Parolsenella sp.; assembly: GCF_958346945.1. Taxonomy (NCBI): domain Bacteria; kingdom Bacillati; phylum Actinomycetota; class Coriobacteriia; order Coriobacteriales; family Atopobiaceae; genus Parolsenella; species uncultured Parolsenella sp. The sequence goes on along the minus strand of NZ_CATVTL010000002.1, from coordinate 87,853 downwards.
GGCAGGCGCTTTGGCGCGATGTGCTCGGCCTCGAGCAGGAATCCCTCGCGCCGGCTGTCGAGGTCGGCGCAGATGACGGCAAGCCCTCGCAGCGTGATGCCCTCGAGGTAGTCGGGCATGGTGTTGAGAAACTCCGGGCCGGGGCCGGCCGTCCTGGGGTGCATGCGCGCCTGGGCCTCCATGCGGGCCCCCAGCGCTGCCGCGGCGTTCCTGAACTGCTTATAGGCGATGAGCCGGGCGATGAGCACCTCGCGCGCCTCGTCGGGCGAGAGGTCGGAGAACTCGTCGTCCTCGTCATCGTCTGCGGCCGCGGGCGCGTCCTGGGGCACGAGCGAGGCTGCCTTGATGTCGAGCAGCGTCGAGGCCACGAGGACAAAGTCGCTCGCGACGTCGAGGTCGAGCTCGCCCATGCGCTCCACCTCGGCGAGGTACTGGTCTGCGACCTCAGAGACCGATATGGCGCCGATGTCGACGCGCTGGCGGCTCACGAGCTGCAGGAGCAGGTCGAACGGTCCCGAGTAGGCCTGGGTCTGTACGCGATAGCTCACCTGATCACATCCCCAGCAGCAGGTTGTAGAGGTTACCCACGCAGGCGTTGAGGTAGACGCCCAGCGGGTCAAATCCCAGGCGCGGCAAGATGTAGAGGACGAAAATGAGGATAGGCATGGCGTAGCGCTGAACCTGGTAGTAGCGCTCGAGGGCCTCGCCCTTGAGGAAGTAGCAGACGACCTTGGAGCCATCGAGTGGCGGCAGCGGGATGAGGTTGAAGAAGGCGAGCATGAGGTTTACCCACACGTAGCTCGAGAAGACCGTGAGCAAAAGCTCCATGGCACTCATACCCAGCACCAGCGGGCCGAAGAAGTAGAGCTGCGAGTTTGCCTCGACGAGCGCCCACAGGCCGTTGAAGGCCGCGGCACCCACGAGTGCCTGCAGAAGGTTCGAGGCAGGCCCGGCAAGCGCCACGAGCACCTCGTCGCGCCTGCGATTCTTGAGGCGGTAGGGGTTGTAGGGCACCGGCTTTGCGTAGCTGAACACGAAGCCGCCCATGATGCCCATGACGATGGGCAGCACGATTGAGCCAAAGGGGTCGAGGTGCCTGGCGGGGTTGAGCGTGAGTCGACCCGCCTCCTTGGCCGTGTCGTCGCCGCACAGGTGCGCGACGTAGCCGTGAGCGGCCTCGTGGACGATGGCCGAGAAGACGAGCAGGACGACCGACAAGGCGGTCAGGGCGATGTGTTCGAGCGACAGCAATGGCGCCTCCCTCTTGCAGCTAGCGCATGCGGCTTGGGGTGCAGGCGCGTCCAACACACCAGTCTATGAGATAAAGGGCAGCGGCGCACAGCACAAAGTCGCCGCGAAATGCCGTGCCGAGCGGCGTTGCCACCACGAGAAGGCCCGCGAGGGCGTCCGGCTCGAGCGAGGTGACGGCGAGCGCCAGGTCGATCTGCGCGCCCCGGAGCTGGGGCAGCGGCACAAGCATGAAGACCGCGAGGCCAAGAAGGACGCATGCGCACACCCTGAGGGCCAAGGAGACCCTCTCGGCCATGCGGCTAGGCATTCTGGGCCTCCTCGAGCTTGGTCGAGAGCTCCAGCCACTCCTCCTCGAGCGCGGGAATCTTCTTCTTGAGCGCGTTGTACTCGGCAAGGCACTCGTCAAAGCGCTTCTGGTCGGCGTAGAGCTCCTCTGAGGCCATGAGCTCCATCAGCTCGTCATAGCGCTTGTGGGCGGGCTCGAGGGCGTCCTCGACCTCCTTGAGGCGCTTCTTGGTGGAGCGCAGCGACTTGGAGAGGGCATTTCTCGCCTCGGCCTCGGCGCGGCGCTGCTCCTTGGTCTTGACGTTGCGGCCGGTCTGCGCGGGCGCAGCCGCTGTCTGGGTCTTCTCGGGCTGGGCGGCCTTGGTGGAGCCGGCCTGCTCGCCCGCCTGGGCGGCAGCCTCGAGCTCGGCGCGCTTGAACAGGTAGTAGTCGTAGTCGCCGTCATAGATCGTGACCTGCCCGTCGCGCACGTCGACGACCTTGTTCGCCACCGCGCGCACGAGGTGCTCGTCGTGGCTGATGAGCAGGATGGTGCCCTTGAAGTCCACGAGCGCCTTCTCGAGGACGTCGACCGAGTCGATGTCGAGGTGGTTCGTGGGCTCGTCGAGGCACAGGAGCGGGTCGGGGGCCACGAGCATCTTGGCGAGGGCCAGACGTGCCCGCTCGCCTCCCGACAGCACGCCCACGCGCTTCTCGACGTCGTCGCCCGAGAAGAGGAAGGCGCCGAGCAGGCGGCGCTCCTCGGAGCTCGTCCAGCCGGGAGCCGCCTCGTCCATCTCGGCCATGACCGTGTTGGACTCGGTGAGGGTCTCGAGCTGGTGCTGGGCGTAGTAGGCGCTCGTGACGTTCTGGCCCATCTCGACCGTGCCCGCGTCGGGCTTCTCGAAGCCGAGGGCGAGCTTCATGAGGGTCGATTTGCCGGCGCCGTTGGGGCCCACGAGGGCCACGTGGTCGCCGCGGTAGAAGGTGGCGTTTGCGTCGGCGTAGACGAGGTTGTCGCCAAAGGCCTTGCGGATGTGCTCGAGCGAGACCACCATGTCGCCCGTGCGCGGGGGCTCGGGGAAGCTGAAGCTCACCTTGCGCGAGCTCTCGGGAAGCACCACGAGCTCGCTCTTGATCTGCTCGATGCGCTTCATGCGCTCCTGGGCCTGGGCGGCCTTGGTGGGCTTGTAGCGGAACTTGTCTACGAAGACCTGCATGTGGGCGATCTCGCGCTCCTGGGCGGCGCGCTTGGCGCGGAGCTGCTCGAGGTTGTCCTCGCGCTGGCGCAGGTAGGCGGAGTAGTTGCCCGTGTAGGTGGTGAGGCGGCGGTTCTCAAGGGCTGCGACGTGGCTCACGCAGGCGTCCATGAAGGCGCGGTCGTGGCTCACGAGCAGCACGGCCCCGTCGTAGCCAGAGAGGAACTGCTCGAGCCACTTAACGCTCTCGAGGTCAAGGTGGTTCGTGGGCTCGTCGAGCAGCAGCAGGTCGGGGTGGCGCAGGAGGAGCTTGGAGAGGGCTATGCGCATCTGCCAGCCGCCCGAGAAGTCCTCCGCGGGTTTGTCGAGGTCGTCGACGGGGAATCCGAGGCCACACAGGATGGCGCGGGCGCGGCTCTCGAGCTCGTAGCCGCCCAGGCGCTCGAAGCGATCCTGGGCGTGGCCGTACTCCTCGAGAAGTACGTCGAGGCCGTCGCCCTCGCCGGCGTTGGCGATGGCAGCCTCGAGCTCGGAGATGCGCTCTCCCAGATGGCGGATCTCGGTGGCGGAGGCCATGACCTCCTCGAGGGCGGTGGCATGGCCGGCGAGCTTGGCCTCCTGCTCGAGGTAACCAACCGAGGTGCCCTTCTGGAAGCTCACCGTTCCCTCGTCGGGGGTCTCGACGCCCATGATGATCTTGAGCAGCGTGGTCTTGCCAGCGCCGTTGGGGCCCACGAGGGCCCAGCGCTGGCCGGCGTTGAGCTGCAGCGTGGCGCCCTCGTAAAGGGTGCGGCCGCCGAATGATTTGGATACCTTGTCGGCAAGAAGAATCAAGGGAGCTCCCTTTTGGGTCGAGAAGGGCGTGGCGTGGCTAGTCCTGGCAGAGGTGGATGGCGAATCCCGCGATCTGGTCGTTGAAATAGACGAGCTTGGTGGAACCATCGGGGTTGAGGGCGCGAGAGGACTCGTTGATGGTGAAGCCACGGCCTTCGAACCACTCTTCCGCGGCGACGATGTCGTTGACGCCAAAGCCGATGTGGCCCTTCTCTCCCCTGCCGCATCCGCTCATGACCTCGACGAGCGTGTCGGCGAAGACGGAGACGGGCGTGGGGTTGGGCTCAAGGCCCATGAGGGTCTGGAAGAGCCCGGCGATCTGAGAGGCCTCCTCGGCGCTCGCAGCGTTGATGCCCACATGGGCAACGTGCAGGCCAAAGGCCTCAACGGGGTTGGTGATGGTGTCGCTCATGACGCCCTCCTGGTTACCTTGTTGGTACTTCCGTGCCGTCGTGCGATACAAAAAAGGCCGGGACAAATGCCCCGGCCTCCTCGATTATGGTGGAGATAAGGGGGTTCGAACCCCTGACCTCGTGACTGCCAGTCACGCGCTCTCCCAACTGAGCTATATCCCCGAAGTGGTGGGCGATGCTGGATTCGAACCAGCGACCCCATCCGTGTGAAGGATGTGCTCTACCCCTGAGCCAATCGCCCACTTCGAGCTGCCGTCGTGCGCAGCGATGATTAAGATAGCATGGCGATTCAAAGGCCGTCAAGAACATTTTTGAGAATTATTGATTCTGACGACCAGGGCATGACTTGGTTTTGATTTCGGCGTCCAGGACATGGCTTGGCTAACAAAAAAGCGACGACCGAAGTCGTCGCTCCTAAGATGTGGTGGAGATAAGGGGGTTCGAACCCCTGACCTCGTGACTGCCAGTCACGCGCTCTCCCAACTGAGCTATATCCCCGAATTGGTGCGAAGAGAATATTACCAAAGACGCGCGCCCCGTCAACCGAGAAAGTTGAGAAATCCTAACTAGGCGATGACCGTGGACAGCTTGCGCGCGTTGACGAAGCCGCCAAGGCACAGCGCGAGGTCAACGACAGCGCAGAACACCTCGCCTGAGGTTGGCATGATGTCATTGAGCATGAGCACGGCGAACAGGGCGCAGGTGGCCCCGCTCACGATGACGCCAAGCTGGCAGAACCTCACGAAGGCGGCGAGCCTGCCGTCGCTGTCGAGGGCGCGCTTGCCAGAGCGGCCCGTCGCGATGAGGTAGGCGCCCACGGCCACGATCACGAGCGACGATGCGATGGCAAAAGCGGAGTGGTCCTGCGCAAGGCCGAGCGGCATCGAGAACAGCAGCGCCAGTCCGTAGAGGATGCGAAGCCCTCCCCAGGCGAGCATGATCGTGGCGTATCCGGAACAGGAGGCGTGCAGACCGCGCGTCTCTCCCTCGAGGCGCTCCTCTCGCGCCTGCGAGTTTTGTGCGCTCTCGACCACGAACGACCTGTGGGGCAGCGCCTCGCCGGCGTCGGGGACCTTGCGCACCTCGAGCGCGAGCGCTCCGGTGAGCACGAGCGAGATCAGGCTGCAGACGAACGAGACGCCGTCTGCCTGGACGACGCAGAAGAGCAGATCGATGAGGGCAAGGACGAAGGCGACCCTGCCCAGGATGATCGCGGGACGAAGCGTAGAGGGCCTCTTCTCGCAGGCGAGGCACGAGGCGCCAAAGCCCAGGGCGGCAAGCGAGCCCATAACGACGAAGAGCCACGAAAGCGCGAGGAGGACCCATACAGAGACGGAGACGCCAAGAACGGTGACGGTCTGCGAGAGCTCTCCCTTGACCGGATAGACGCCACAGTAGGCAAGAGTGGTGAACAGAAGGATGACGATGACGGCGAGGGCCGACACGCAGGTCCACACGAGGTAGGCGATGCCCAGCGTGCGAAGCGTCCCGGGCCTCTTGTCTTGGGACTGTGCCATGCGGCTCCTTACGCTCTTAGATTCGCTTGTGCCCATTCACATTACTTCATGTTCCCATTTTGAAGCAGAAGCAAACGAAAGCGGGCCGAGGTGAGCCCCGGCCCGCATAGTTTTGGTGGGCCCAGCAGGATTCGAACCTGCAACCCAGGGATTATGAGTCCCCTGCGCTAACCGTTGCGCCATAGGCCCGGATATGAAAAAAGGCGGCGACAAATGCCGCCGCCCATCACATGTGGTGGAGATAAGGGGGTTCGAACCCCTGACCTCGTGACTGCCAGTCACGCGCTCTCCCAACTGAGCTATATCCCCGAATTGGTGCGAAGAGAATATTACCAAAGACGCACGCCCCGTCAACCGAGATTTTCGAAAAAATCTGAATCGTTTTGCGTGAAGCCCAAATCCTGCACGATTCCACACCAGAGGAAACGCAACGCGCTCGTTATTTCGCGAGATCAACGGTTATCGGTCACTAATGCCTCGAATGAACCTCGCCAGCCGATCGAGGCCAAGCGTGAGGTCTTCGTCGGAGACGCAGTACGAGAGGCGCACGTAGCCCTCCGCGCCAAAGCAGGTGCCCGGCACGAGCGCCACTCCCCCCTCGCGGATAGCCCGCTCGCAGAACTCCTCGCTGCCAACGCCAAGACCCTCGATGCTGGGAAACGCATAGAAGGCGCCCGCTGGCCTCACGAGCGGAAGCCCCATGTCGACGAGTGCCGCGCAAACTTGCTCGCGCCTGCGCTCGTAGGTCTGCCGCATGGGCTCGACGTCGCACGAAAGCGCCACGACCGCCGCGTCCTGCACGAAGGCGGGGACGCTCGAGACGAGGTACTGGTGCATCTTCTCGATCTGGGTCTTGAGCGGCGTGTCTGCGGCGAGCCACCCGAGGCGCCAGCCGGTCATGGCCCAGGGCTTGGAGAACGAGTCGACCACGACGGTGTGGTCGCGGCTCTCGGGGTGCACCTGCGCAAACCGCTCGTAGCCCCGGGTGTAGGCGAGGCGGTTGTAGACGTCGTCGCACACCACGAAGAGGCCGTGGCGCGCCTGCGCCCCGGCAACCGCGTCGAGCGACGACCGGTCGTAGACGCAGCCGGTGGGGTTGTTGGGCGAGGTGATGACGATCGCCTTGGTGCGCGGGCCGATGGCGGCCTCGAGGGCGTCTGCCGCAATCTGAAAGCCGCTGGCACTCGTGTCGAGCGAGCGAACGGTGCCATGTGCGGCACGGACGATGGTCTCGTAGAGGCCAAAGGCCGGCGTGGGCACGATGACCTCGTCGCCCGGGTCGAGTAGTGACATGAGCGTGGCTGCAAGCGCCTCGGTGGCGCCACATGTGACGATGAGCTCGCCAGGCTCGTAGGAGAGGCCCTGACGCCCCATGTAGGCACTGAGGGCGCAGAGCAGCTCTGGCCTGCCGTTGTTGGGCGGATAGTGCGTGAGGCCACGCACGAGCGAATCGCTCACGGCCGCGCGTATGGGAGCGGGCGTGTCGAATTCGGGCTCGCCCAGCGTGAGCTTGACACAGCCGGGAGTCTGGTTGGCGAGGGCCGTGAACCGGCGGATCCCGCTCGTCGCGAGACCCGCCAGGTCCTGGTTGGTTGCGAGCGCCATGCGCATGCCCTAGGCGCGCTCGGCGAAAACGCGAGCGGCAAGCTGCGCGGCGACCTCATCGAGCGACACCTCGGTGCGCTCGCTCGTGGCACGGACCTTGAGTTCGCAGTTGCCGCCCTTGACGGCGCGCTTGCCAAAGACCAGCTGGTAGGGGAAGCCCATAAGGTCGGCATCGGCAAACTTGACGCCGGCGCGCTCCTTACGGTCGTCGACGACGACCTCGAGGCCCTCGGCGGCAAGCTGCTCGGCGACCTTCTGGGCGGCGGGCCACACGAGCTCGTCGTTGACGTCGAGCGGAACGACGGCGACTTCGTAGGGAGCCACGGAGACGGGCCAGCTGATGCCGTTCTCGTCATTGTGCTGCTCGACGATGGCGGCTAGCGTGCGCGAGACGCCCACGCCGTAGCAGCCCATGATGAGCGGCTTCTCCTTGCCGTCCTCGTCCATGAAGGTGGCGCCCATGGCCTCGGAGTACTTCGTGCCCAGCTGGAAGACCTGCGAGACCTCGATGCCGCGGGCGGCCGAGAGGGGCTTGCCGCAGTGCGGGCAGGGGTCGCCGGCGACGACGGTCACGAGGTCGGCCCAGGCGTCGGCCGCAAAGTCGCGGCCCTCCTCGATGCCGGTGAGGTGGAAGCCCTCCTCGTTGGCGCCGCAGAGCCACCGGTGAGCCTGCTTGAGGCTTTCGTCGCAGACCACGCGGATGCCCTCGGGCAGGTTGACGGGGCCGATGAAGCCCTTGCGCAGGCCAAACTTGATGAGCTCGTCTTCGTCCATGAGGTGGTACTCGCCAAAGGCGTGCTCGGCCTTAACGTCGTTGAGCTCGTGATCGCCGGGAACGAGGACGAGCGTCGGGGTGCCCTCCCCATCGACGAGGCACAGGGACTTGACGGTGGCCTTCGCGGGAACGCCAAAGAAGGCCGCGACCTCATCGATGGTGCCGCAGCCGGGCGTGGCGACCTTGACGAGGCTGCCGTCGCCCGGGCCGTCGATGACGGCGACGGTGGTCGAGGCGGCCTCGTCGTCAGCCGCGAAGCCGCAGTCGTCGCAGTAGACGAGGCTGGCCTCGCCCGCGTCGGCGAGGGCCATGTACTCGACGGAGGTGTCGCCGCCAATCTCGCCGCAGTCGGCGACGACAGGAAGGGCCTTGAGGCCGCAGCGCACGCAGATGTTGGCGTAGGCGGCCTTCATCTTGTCGTACTCCTCCTGCAGGCTCTCCTGCGTGGCGGAGAAGCTGTAGGCGTCCTTCATGATGAACTCGCGGCCGCGCATGAGGCCGTAGCGGGGACGGAACTCGTCGCGGAATTTGTCCTGGATGTGGTAGAGGTTGACCGGCAGCTGCTTGTAGCTGCGCAGCTCGTTGCGCACGAGGGCCGTGATGGTCTCCTCGTGGGTGGGGCCCAGGACGAACTCGCGCTCGTGGCGGTCGTTGAAGCGGATGAGTTCCTTGCCATAGGCGTCGATGCGGCCGCTCTGGCGCCAGAGGTCGGCGTCGACCATGATCGGCATCATGAGCTCCTGGGCGCCGGCGGCGTCCATCTCGTCGCGGACGATATCCTCGATCTTGCGGATGGAGCGCCAGGCGAGCGGCAGGTAGGTGTAGAGGCCCGCGGCCTCCTTGCGGATCATGCCGGCGCGAAGCAGCAGGCGGTGGCTCGCGAGCTCGGCCTCCGCCGGGTCCTCCTTGAGCGTGGGGGCGTAGAGGCGGCTCATCATCATGGGCTTCATGTGGTTCCTTCCTTAGGGGCGGCCGCGCGGCCGCCACGATGCAACTAATTCATCTTAGCGCGAATGCGCACCGGCCAAGCATCGGGTGCCCGGCTGGGCGTTCCCTGCCGCCTGGGCTACTCGAAGCGTGCCTCGATCTCTGCGAAGAGCTCGTCGACGATGCGGTCCTCGGGCACCTTGCGAAGGGTTTCGCCACCCGCGATGAGCAGGCCCGTCCCCTGGCCGCAGGCGACACCGATGTCTGCGCCGCGCGCCTCGCCCGGGCCGTTCACGACGCAGCCCATCACGGCGACGGAGATGGGGGCACGCACGGCCTGGAGCCTGCGCTCGACCTCTCCCGCGATCTCGATGAGATTGACCTGGCAGCGTCCGCAGGTGGGGCAGCTCACGAGCTCCGGCGTGCGGCGGCGCATCCCCAGAGACTGGAGCAGTTCCCATGCAACGGGCACCTCCTCGGTGGGAGGCGCGGTGAGCGAGAGGCGCATCGTGTCGCCGATGCCCTCGGAGAGCAGCACCGCAAGGGCGCTCACGTTCTTGACCGTGCCCTGGCGCACGGTGCCCGCCTCGGTGACGCCCAGGTGCAGCGGCACGTGCGGCAGCTCGCGCGAGAGCTCGCGGTTGGTGAGGATGGTCGCCGGGACGTCGTGGACCTTGGCGGAAAGCACGATGTCGCCAAAGCCGCGCTCCTCGAAGTGGCGCACGAACGACACGGCGCTCTGGACCAGCTTCTGTGGCTGCGTAAGGTCCTCGCGCACGTCAATCGCCTTGTCGAGCGAGCCCGCGTTCACGCCGATGCGTATGGGGATGCCCGCCTCGCCCGCGGCGTCGATGACGGCGTCGACCTTGTCGAACGAGCCGATGTTGCCGGGATTGATGCGCAGCCCGGAGGCGCCGCGGCGGGCGGCCTCGATGGCAAGGCGGTGGTCGAAGTGGATGTCTGCCACGACGGGCAGGGGCGAGCTGGCGCAGATCTCGCCAAAGCCGTCGAGGGCATCCGCTTGGGGAATCGCGACGCGCACGATCTCGCAGCCAAGGGCCTCGAGGTCATGAATCTGGGCGAGCGTCGAGGCGGGTTCGGTGGTCTTGGTGGTGCACATGGACTGCACCGAGACGGGGGCGCCGCCACCAACGGCGACGCTGCCCACGTGCACCTGGTGGGTGAGCTCGCGCGGCAGGGGCTTCTCGGACGTGCTGCGCGAGTTGGGACGAAGGTCGATCATGTGTCGCTAGCCTCCCATGACAAAGCGAACGATGTCTTGGCGAAGAACCGCCACGAAGAGCATGAGCGCCAGAACGAGCCCGAGGTAGGACAGGAAATTCTGGGCCCTCTGCGGAACGGGCCTGCGAATGACGAGGCCAATGACCTCGATGAGGAGCTTTCCTCCGTCGAGCGGGGGGATGGGGATGAGGTTCATGATGCCGAGCGACATCGAGATGCCCGCCATGAGGAACAGGAAGCTCTGGGCGCCAGACTCGGCGGCCTGCGAGGCCATGACCGAGATGCCCACGATAGAGGTCGACTGCGAGACGACCTCAGCGGTGTGCGCTGGCTGAAAGAGTTGGGCCACGAAGCCGACGGTCTGCGTGAGATAACTCCACCCGATGCCGAGCGACTGCACGGGAGAGGGGTGGACAACCTCGGTGCTGGCGGTGACGCCAAAGGCCTGGGCGCCAGCGGCGTCGGCAGGGTCGACGGTGAGGTCGAGGCGCTCTCCCCCACGCTCGACGACGATGTTAAAGGCCGCGCCGGCCTGCATCTGCGCGTGCAGCTCGTCTCCCATGTCCTCCCAGGTGGAGACCTCCTTGCCCGCAACCGAGACGATCGTGTCTTGCTCCTGGACGCCTGAGGCCTCGGCGAGCGAGCCCTGCTCGACGCCACCAATGATCGGGACGTTCTGAGCCACCGCGATGCCGCCGACGGAGAAGACGCCCACGATGAGCGCCATGCCCACGATGAGGTTCACGAGGGGACCCGCGACGAGCGTGACCACGCGCGCGAGAAACCCCTTTCCCTGGTAGGTGTGGGAGCGCTCGGCCTCGAGCAGCGCCTCGGCGCCACCTTGGGGCAACGCGTGGGGCTCACCCGCCTTGGTTGAGCCGGGCAGGGAGAAGTCGTGCCCCGAGTCGAAGGCCGTGAGCAGGTTGATGTCGCGCTCGACGGTCTGTACGGACGCGGGCCAGTCCTTCTGGCTGGGACGCTCCCCAGCCGCCTCATCGAAGTACGGCTCGACGCTTGCCCAGTCGCACAGGACCTGGAGCTGGGCGCAGAGCTCCTCGACATTGCAGCCAAGCTCAGAGGCGAGGTCGTCAATCCGCACGCGCCCGTGCGCGGCGATCGCGGCCAGCGCGCGCGTGGCGAGATCTGAGGTTGCGCCCTCCATACCGCAGATGCGGTTGTAGCCACCTAGCAGTATGGGCGTGACGCCCACCTCGGTGCCATGGTCGGCGCTCTTGTGGGATAGCCTCCAGCGGCAGGGCATGCCGAGGAAGAACTCGGTGACGCGCATGCCAAACGCGCGTGCGGCGACGTAGTGGCCGCCCTCGTGCAGGAAGACAAGGGCGCTCAGCATGAGGGCGCCCCAAAAGATGGCCGACAGCGCCCCTACGAGCGCGCTCATGCAAGCTCCGAGACGAACCCGCGGGCACGCTCGCGGGCGAGCGCGTCGACCTCGGCGATCTGCTCGAGACTCGTGAGACTCTCCACGCTCGTGGCGTCCATGACGCGCTCGACGATGCGGTCGATGTCGCAGAAGCCGCAGCGGTCCTGGCGGAACGCCTCGTTGGCGACCTCGTTGGCCGCGTTCATCGCGCACGGCAGGGTACCGCCGGTGCGGCCGGCCTCGAGGGCGAGGTCAAGGCAGCGGAAGGCGCCGCGGTCGGGCGCGGCGAAGGTGAGCGGCTCGCTCGAGCGCCAGTCGACATGCGTCGCGGGCGAGTCCCAACGCTCGGGATAGCTGAGGGCGTACTGGATGGCGACGCGCATGTCGGAAGGGCCGAGCTGGGCCTTGACCGAGCCGTCTGCAAACTCGACGGCGGAGTGGATCTTGCTCTGGCGGTGCACGAGCACCTCGACGTCGTCGATGGCGACGTCGAACAGGTGGTGCGCCTCGATAACCTCGAGGCCCTTGTTCATGAGAGTCGCACAGTCGATCGTGATCTTGGCACCCATCTTCCAGGTGGGGTGGGCCAGCGCCTCGGCGGCCGTCACGCCCTCGAGCTGCTCGCGGGTTCGGCCAAAGAACGGGCCTCCCGAGCACGTGAGCCATATCTTGCGTAGGTCACGGCGGCGCTCGCCAACGAGGCACTGGTAGATGGCGTTGTGCTCGGAGTCGACGGGCAGCACTCGTCCGGGCTTGGCGAGCGGCATGAGCAGCCCGCCGCCGATGACGAGGGCCTCCTTGTTGGCGGGGGCCCAGATCTTGCCGGCGGCAAGTGCCGCGTGGCTCGCCCAGATGCCGGCCTCCCCCACCACGGCAACGAGCACGCAGTCGACATCGGGCAAGGTGGCGAGGCGCGTCACGGCATCCTCGCCAAAGTCAAGCTCACAGCCTTGCGGCAACTCGGCGAGCGCGGGGTCGTTGCGACGGGCCTCGTCGGCAATAGCGGCATGGGCCACGCCAAACTCGCGCGCGACGGAGACGAGCTTGGTAGCCAACGAGTTGACGGCCACGGCGGTGAGCGCGAGCTTGTCAGGGTGCATGCGGATGACGTCGAGCGTCTGGGTGCCAATCGAGCCAGAACAGCCAAGGAGCGCCACGCGAAGCGGGCGCTCCCTCACGGTCGAGCTCGAGGTGTCCTCGAAGATGTTCACAGAATCCCCCCGAAGTGCAAGATGAAGTAGGTGGTCATGCAGGCAAAGAGCATGGAGTCCGAGCGGTCGAGCAAGCCGCCGTGACCCGGGATGAGGTTGCCCGAGTCCTTGACGCCAACCGAGCGCTTGAGACGACTCTCGAACAGGTCGCCGATGACGCCCGCAAGGCCGCTCGCGACTCCGGCGAGCAGAGCGAGCGGCAGCGGGATGAACCGAACGCCAAGGCCCCACACGATGGCCCAGACGATGCAGGAGCCAACGAGGCCACCAACGAGCCCCTCGACGCTCTTGTTGGGTGAGATGCGCGGTGCCAGCTTGTGGCGACCGAAGCGCGAGCCCACGAGGTAGGCGAAGGCGTCGTTGACCCAGACCGAGCCCATGGTGCCCAGCGTGAGCAGGGCGCCCTCGAGGCCGGGGTCACAGGCCCTAATCGTCACGACGGACGAGAAGAGCAGACCCGTGTAGGCTGCGCCAAAGACCGTGATGGCGGCGTCCGCGACGCTCGCGCGCGGCGTGAGCACGTACCAGACGCCCACGGCGAGCATGAGCAGCAGCGTGATACCCGTCTCGGCCTCGGGCCTGGCGAGGGCGCCCAGCGGGTACAGGATGATAGCGAACAGGCCGATGAACTCGTTGGGCATGCGGCCGGCGAGCCTCACCATGCGGAAGAACTCGGAGCCACACAGCCATGCCATCGCGGAGACGAGCAGCGTGGTAGGGATGCGGCCCCAGAAGAGGCACGCGAGGATCACGAGGGCGTAGACGAGGCCCGAGGTGGTTCTCGTCAGGAGCTTCTCGGTCCAACTGCGGGCGCGCTGACTCTTGAGCGTGCCCGCCACGCGCTCGTCCTCGTGGGCCTCGCGGTGACGCTCAATGCTGTCGGAGGCGGCGTCGATGGTCTTGGGCGTGGGCTTGCGGGAGCGCGCATCGGTGTTGGGGGAATTGGCCACTAAGCCTTCACCCCGCCAAAGCGACGGTCACGGCCCTGGAAGGCGCGGATGGCGCGCAGCAGCTCCCAGCGGTCGAAGTCAGGCCAGAGCGTGTCGGTGATGTAGAACTCGCTGTAGGCAAGCTGCCACAGCAGGTAGTTGGAGAGCCTCAGCTCGCCCGAGGTGCGAATGAGCAGCTCGGGGTCAGGCAGGTCGGCCGTGTAGAGGTGGGAGGAGACGCAGGCGGCGTCGACGTCGTCGACGGACAGGGTGCCCTCCTTTACCTCGGAGGCGATCAGGCGCGCCGCGCGGGCGAGCTCGGCGCGGGCGCCGTAGTTCACCGCGAGCGCAAGCGTCATGCCCGTGTGGTCGGCCGTCTCGGAGAGGCCCTCCTCAAAGACCTCGCGGGTCTTTTGGGGCAGGGCCTCGATGTCGCCGAGGAACTCGAGACGCACGTTCTCCTGGTGGAAGAGCGGCAGCTCCTTGACGAGCGTCGTGGCAAACAGGTGCATGAGCAGGTCGACTTCCTGCTGCGGGCGCTTCCAGTTCTCGGTGGAGAAGGCATAGGCGCTGAGCACGTCGACGCCAAGGCGAACGCACGCAGTGATGGTCTCGCGCAGGCTCGCGATGCCGGCGATGTGACCCTGGCCGCGCTCCATGCCCTGGCGGGTGGCCCAGCGGCCGTTGCCGTCCATGATCACCGAGATGTGAGACGGCAGGCGCTCGAGGTCTACGTCGGCAAGCGACACGTCCTCGGGGGCGTCAGCAAAGTAGGTTGTCAGCTCCTGCTCGTCACGCTGCACGGGCACACGACCTTTCTAGATCTCCATGACCTCGGCCTCTTTGGCCTTGGTTGCCTCGTCAATCTTCTTCACGAACTCGTCGGTGAGCTTCTGGACCTTGGTCTGCTCGCGACGGACGTCGTCCTCGGAGAGCTCCTCGTCGCGCTCGAGCTTAGCGTTGGCCTCGCGGCGGACGTTGCGGATGGCCACGCGGGCCTCCTCGGCGAGCGTGCGGCACTCCTTCGCGAGCTCCTTGCGGCGCTCGCCGGTGGGCTTGGGGAACGGCAGGCGAATGACCTGGCCGTCGTTGGAGGGCGTGATGCCAAGGTCGGACTGAGAGATGGCCTTCTCGATGGCGTTCAGGCTCGTCTTGTCCCACGGCTCGACGACGAGCATACTGGCCTCGGGAACCTTGACACCGGCGAGCTGCGTGATGGGCGTGGACTGGCCATAGTAGTCGACCATGATCGAGTCGAGCACGTGCGGGTTGGCGCGGCCGGTGCGGACCTTGCCGAAGTTGGTCTTGAGCGCCTCGAGGCACTTGTCCATACGCGAACGGGCGGTATCGGTAATCTCACTCATTAGTGGGTCTCCTCCCCAACGACGGTGGTGCCAACCGGCATTCCCTTGAGCGCGTCTGCGAAGACGTGCGGCTGGTCGATGTTGAACACGATCATGGACATGTTGTTGTCTGAGCACAGCGCGGTGGCCGTGGCATCCATGACCTTGAGGTCGCGCGTGAGGACCTCGCGGTAGGTGATGGTGTCGAAGCGCTTGGCGTCCGGGTTCTTCATGGGGTCTGCGTCGTAGATGCCGTCGACCTTGGTGGCCTTCATAAGGCAGTCGGCGTCGATCTCGCAGGCGCGCAGGGCCGCGGCGGTGTCGGTCGTGAAGTAGGGGTTGCCCGAGCCGGCGGCGAAGATCGCGACATAGCCCTTCTCAAGGTGCTTGATGGCTCGACGACGGATGTAGGGCTCGCAGACCTCGTCCATCTTGATGGCGCTCATGACGCGGGCGGTCATGCCGTTGCGCTCGAAGCCGTCCTGGAGAGCCAGGGCGTTCATGACCGTGGCGAGCATGCCCATGTAGTCTGCCTGGGCGCGGTCCATGCCACCTGCGGCACCGGCGACGCCACGGAAGATGTTGCCGCCACCGACGACCACGCCAACCTCGATGCCGTCGTCGTGTATGACCTTAATCTCCTTGGCCAGGTGGTCGACGACCTTGGGATCGATGCCATAGCCGCCCTCGCCCATGAGGGCCTCACCGGAGAGCTTGAGCAGGACGCGCTTGTACTTGTAGTCCGACAAGGGGGACTTCCCTTCACTCGTTGCCGTATCAGAAGAATTCTAGCAAAAGGCATGGCAGGGCTCGCGAATTGGACTGGATGCGCATAAGAAAAGGCCCGACACCATAGGGTGCCGGGCCTCATGCGACCAGTTTGCGCTGATGCCTTGGGCTACTCGCCGAAGGTGAAGCGGTCGAAGGCGACGATCTCGATGTTGTCGCCGAGCTCCTTGCCGACCTTCTCGGCGTACTGGCGGATGGTGATGTTGCCATCCTTGATGAAGGCCTGCTCGGAGAGGACGGACTCGCCGAAGAACTTGTTGAGGCGACCCTCGGCGATCTTGGTCTGAATGGCCTCGGGCTTGCCGGACTCGGCAGCCTGAGCCTTGTAGATGCTCATCTCGTGCTCGACGATCTCGGCGGGAACGTCCTCGCGACGAGCGGAGATGGCGCCGGCGGCGGCAGCCTGCATGGCGACGTCGTGGGCGAAGGTCTTGAAGGACTCGGCCTCAGCGGTCTCGGGCTTGGCGAAGGAGAACTCGACGATGGTGCCGAGCTTGCCGTTGGCGTGGACGTAGGAGCCGAAGGCGCCGTTCTCGACCTCGCGACGGGCGAAACGGGCGATCTTCATGTTCTCGCCCATGGTGTGAATCATCTCGGTGAGGGCAGCGTCAACCGTCTCGTTCTCGGAGAACTCGGCGGCCTTGAGGGCGTCGACGTCGGCCGGATTGGCCTTGGCGACGACGGCGGCCACATTCTTGGCGAAGCCGGTGAA
This sequence comes from uncultured Parolsenella sp., assembly GCF_958346945.1. Lineage (NCBI taxonomy): Bacteria > Bacillati > Actinomycetota > Coriobacteriia > Coriobacteriales > Atopobiaceae > Parolsenella > uncultured Parolsenella sp. The sequence continues at coordinate 71,461 of NZ_CATVTL010000002.1, read as the reverse complement.
CTTGGGGTTGCCACCGACGAAGTCGGTCTCACAGGTGACCTCGACGAGGGCGGCAGCCTTGCCGCAGTCGCAGACGTAGGCGGCGACGGTGCCCTCGTTGGTCTCGCGGCCGGCCTTCTTGACGGCCTTGGCCATGCCCATCTTGCGAAGGACGTCGACGGCCTTCTCGATGTCGCCATCGGCCTCGACGAGCGCCTTCTTGCACTCCATCATCGGGGAGTCGGTCATCTCGCGGAGCTGCTTGACGAGCGCGGCGGTGATCTGAGCCATGAGTGCCTCTCTCTCGTGTCTGTGCGTGCGTGCGCACGCAATACCTTTACATGCGGGCGCCGCCCATGTTTGGACGGCGCCCCTCAGTCATGAATTTGCTGCGAGGGCCCGTGGGTCTACTCGGCAGCAGGCGCCTCGACGGCCGGGGTGGTCTCGCCGGCGGCCATCTCCTCAGCGGTGATCTGCTCCTTGCCGGTGCCAGCCAGGACGGCGTCGGCGACGAGCTCGGTCATGAGGGCGACGGAGCGGATGGCATCGTCGTTCGCGGGGATGCCGTAGTCGACGACGTCGGGGTCGGAGTTAGTGTCGAGCAGGGCAACGACCGGGATGTGCAGGCGGTTGGCCTCGCGGATGGCGAGCTCCTCACGCTTGGAGTCGATGACAAACAGGGCAGCCGGGAGCTGGCGCATGTCGCGGACGCCACCGAGGTTGCGCTGGAGCTTCTCGAGCTCCTTGGTGAGCACGGACTGCTCCTTCTTGCCGCGAGCGGCCATGGAGCCGTCCTCGACCATGGTCTCGAGCTCCTCCAGGCGGTTGATGCGGGAGCGCATGGTCACGAAGTTGGTGAGCACGCCGCCAAGCCAACGCTGGTTGATGAAGGGCATGCCGCAGCGGGCAGCCTGCGTAGCGACGGGCTCCTGGGCCTGCTTCTTGGTGCCGACGAACAGGATCTGGCCGCCCTTGGCCGCGGTCTCCTTGAGGAAGGTGTAGGCGCGGTCGGCGTCGAGGATCGTCTGCTTGAGGTCGAGGATGTAGATGCCGTTGCGCTCGCCGAAGATGTACGGCTTCATCTTGGGGTTCCAGCGACGGGTCTGGTGGCCGTAGTGGCAACCGGCCTCGAGCAGGGTGTTGAGGTTAATCTTCACTGCCATGGTGCTACCTTTCTTTGGTTGGCCCTCCGCGCCGGTCATCCCCCTTGGCCACCCGATTAGCGGGCACCGTGGCCGCAGGGTCGCGACGCGTGTGATGTGGTGCTGGCGTATGCACAGCGAATTGATAGTCTAACAGCGGCCTCTCGCCCGCGCAAGTGGTTACCCTCACGGGCGACAAAGGCATCCACGACCCGCACATAAGCGGGGATACGAGCCCCATGCGACCACGCTACTCCTCCGACCGGGGGTGTGCCTGGAGCGCGGCAGCCTTGAGTCGCTCGATGGAGACGTGCGTGTAGATCTGCGTGGTCGAGAGGCTCTCGTGGCCCAGAAGCTCCTGGACGCTGCGCAGGTCTGCCCCGCCGTTGAGCAGCTGGGTGGCGAAGGTGTGGCGCATGGCGTGAGGCGTAATCGAGGGGTCGAGCCCCGCCTTGCCGACGAGCGCCTCGAACGCGAGGCGAAGCGCCGCCGCGCTCATTCGTCGCCCCCGCACCGAGAGGAAGAGGGCGTTCTGGGCCGCGCGGGACGCGGCCGCCAGTTCGGGGCGTGCCTCGCGGATGTAGCGCCCACATGCCTCGCAGGCCTTGGGGTAGAGCGGTACGAGCCGCTCCTTGCTGCCCTTGCCGAAGAGGCGCACCTGCCGCCCACGCAGGTCGACGTCAGCCACGTTGAGACCCGAGACCTCGGATATGCGCGCGCCCGAGGCGTAGAGCAGCTCGACCATGGCCCTGTCGCGGATGCCGCAGGTGTCTTCCTCGCAGGCATCGAGGAGCCGAACGACCTCGTCAGGCGAGAGCGTCTTGGGCAGGCGGCGTGACAACTTGGGGCTCGCCACCGCCTCGACGTTGTCCTGCGTGGTGACGCCGCGGCTCACGAGCCAGTTGTAGAGCGAGCGCACGGCGGAAAGGTGGCGGTTCTGCGTAGTGGTCGCGTAGCCTGCGTCCTGCAGCTCGGCGAGCCAGGAGCGAACCTCGGGATGGGTGATGCGCAGGGGGTCGATGCCCTCGCGGCGGCACCAGTCGACGTAGGCCTGCAGGTCCGTCTCGTAAGCGCGGGTCGTGTTGGGCGAGAGGTTGCGCACGTCCCTGAGATAGGTGCAGAAGGCGGCCATCTGCACCTCGAACTCGTCCTGGGCGCGCTCGACGAGCTCGCTAGGCGAACAGGTCATGGCGCGTCGCGAGGTAGGCGTCGAGGTCAGCGAGGGCGCGTTGGGAGTAGCGCGCGTAGCGATCGCGCTTCTTGAGACGCGGCCCCTCAAGCGGGGGCACGATGCCAAAGTTCACGTGCATGGGCTGGTAGGGGCTCGTGGCGGGATTGGTCGCGTAGGCCACGAGCGATCCCAAGGCACCCGTTCGCGGAAGCTCGACCTGGGCCAGGCCGTGCAGGTCGGCATAGGTGTTGAGCGCGGCGAGCAGGCCCGAGGCGATGGCCTCGGTGTACCCCTCGGTGCCACAGATCTGGCCTGCGAGGCGAACTGTTGTGCCCGGAACGGCGAAGGTGTGGTCGAGCACGCGCGGGGCATCGACGAACGAGTTGCGGTGCATGACGCCATAGCGGAAGAACTCGGCGTTTTCGAGGCCGGGAATCATGCGGAAGACACGGCGCTGCTCTGGCCAGGTGAGATTCGTCTGGAAGCCCACAAGGTTATAGGACGTGAGCTCGGCGTTCTCGGGACGCAGCTGCACGACCGCCCAGGGACGCCTGCCCGTGCGGGGGTCGGTGAGGCCCACGGGCTTCATGGCGCCGTAGCGGGCGGCGTCGATGCCCGTGCGCGCTACCTCCTCGACCGGCTGGCAGGCGCAGAACAGGTCGCTTTGCTCAAAGTCCTTGGTCACCACCCTCTCGGCCCCGAGCAGGGCCTCCATGAACGCCTCGTACTCCTGCTTGTCCATGGGGCAGTTGAGGTAGTCGCCCACGCCGTTCTCCTCGTAGCGCGACTGCGAGAAGACGATGCTGCGGTCGATGGTCTCGGCGTCGACGATGGGAGCCGCCGCGTCGAAGAACGACAGCGACTCGGCGCCCACAAGGTCGCCCACGCTCTTTGCGAGGGCGTCCGAGCACAGGGGCCCCGCGGCGATGACGCAGCGGCCTTCGGGAACCTGCGTAGCCTCGCGCCTCACGACCTCAATGAGCGGGCTGGCCTCGATGCGCTCCCCCACCAGCTGCGAGAACCTCGTTCGGTCCACCGCGAGGGCGCCGCCGGCGGGCACCGCGGCCTGCCTCGCGCAGGCGAGGAGCTCGCTTCCCATGCGCTCGAGCTCGGCCTTGAGCAGGCCGGCCGCGGAGTCGGGACGCATCGACTTGAGGGAGTTGGAGCAGACGAGCTCGGCGAAGCAGTCGGTGTGGTGGGCAGGCGAGCTCTTGGTGGGGCGCTGTTCGACGAGCCTCACGGGAACGCCGCGCCTCGCGAGCTGAAGCGCGCACTCGCTTCCCGCGAGGCCCGCGCCAACGACCGTAACCGTATCGAGCTGTGCCATGTCTCCCCTATCTGCATGTCTGTTATCTTCGCGCTTGTTTTCCTAGTGTTTCATTTTGCCCCAGCAGGGCCTGCTGGGTGGGTGCGAATCGCGCATCTGGCAGACGGCACACAAGTCCCAGCGCCTCCTGCTCGGCAAGCAGCACCAGCGCCTGGGGCAGCTCGACCCTAAGGAAGAGCGCTATCTCGTCGACCGTCATGGGGCTCGCGACGAGCGCGTCGAGCAGTTCGCCGCGCGACTCGCTGCGAACGTCGCTCGCGAGGCGGAGCCTCCCGTAGTCGAGCGCGATGAGGCTCTCGAGCGCCGCCTCGTCGGTGACGATGGAGGCGCCGTTCTCGATGAGCCAGTTGGTGCCCTGCGAGTTTGCCGAGAAGATCGAGCCCGGCACCGCATACACGCGCCGTCCCAGCTCCGCCGCCGTCGTGGCCGTGCTGAAGGTGCCCGAGGGGCGCCCCGCCTCGCATACGATGAGTGAGGCCGAAAGGGCGGCGATGACGCGGTTTCTCCGCACGAAGGTGTAGCGGGCGGGGCGCGTGCCCCAGCGCTCTATCGACAGGACGCACCCTCCCTCGCGCACAGCGCGACAGTAGAGCTCCTCGCTCGAGGCGGGGTATACGACGTCTGCCCCGCAGCCCGGTATGACGACCGTCTTTCCGCCCGCATCGAGCGCGGCGGTGCCGGCGGTCTGGTCGCAGCCAACGGCGCCGCCCGACACGACGACCACCCCGCACTCGGCGGCCACCCTGCCCGCCATGCGCGCGCAGGTGATCCCATAGGGGTTTGCCCTGCGCGCGCCGATGACGGAGACGCAGTCCTCGAGCAGCACCGTAGGGTCCCCGTAGCCGCGCAGCACCGGCGTCTCCCCTTCGAGGTCGAGAAGGGCTGGCGGGTAGCCGGGGTCGCCTCGGCAAAGCTCCCACCGCTCGAGCCCGGCCACCGTGCATGCATAGCTTCCGGCACCGAGCGCGACGCCAGCCCTCTCATGCTCCCCCACTGCTCTCATCTCCCAACGCATAGCGGCTTCTGAATGCACACGCCTCCGCGACGTCGTCCGTATCGACGCGCTCTCGCTCGGCGAGGTCCGCGATGGTACGCGCGACGCGGGCTGTGCGTGCGATGGCCCTACCACCCAGGCTCAGGCGCTCAGCCATGAGCTCGAGCAGCGACTGGGCCTTGGGCGAGAGGTCGCAGCTCTCGACTGAGCCCGGCATGCCGTTGCTGCCGCGCGCCTGCCTCCACGAGCCAAAGTCGCGGCCAACGCTCACCTGGTGTGCCATGGCCTGGGAGCTCAGCCCCACGCCACCTTTGATGACGCTCGCGGCGGCCGGGCGCGCGACGTCAACGAAGACGTCGATGCGGTCCATGAGCGCGCCTCCCACGCGCGACTGGTAGCGCGCGATCTGCGCCGGCGTGCAGCGGCAGACGTGCCCGCGGTCGCCCGCATGCCCGCAGGGGCAGGGGTTCGCCGCGGCGATGAGCTGGAACACCGAGGGAAAGGTGCAGACGCCGTCGGCGCGGACGAGGCGAATCTCGCCATCCTCCATGGGCTGGCGCAGTGCCTGCAGCACCGAGGGCGAGAACTCGGGAAGCTCGTCGAGGAAGAGCACGCCTCGGTGCGCGAGCGAAGCCTCGCCGGGCGTGATCGGGGAGCCGCCGCCCACGAGGCCCGCGCGCGTCACCGAGTGATGCGGCGCGCGAAAGGGCCGCCTTCCGGCGCGGATGTCATCGATGGGAAGGCCGCAGACCGAATGGACGAGCATGGCCTCGAGCACCTCCGCCTCGCTCAGGGGCGGCAGAATCGTAGGCATGCGCTTCGCGAGCATGGTCTTGCCCGAGCCGGGAGGACCGCACATGAGGGCGCCGTGTCCGCCGCAGGCGGCGATCACGAGGGCGCGCTTGGCCGTCTCCTGGTCGACAACGTCGGCAAAGTCGAGGCCAGCCGAGGCAGCGCCGGAAGGCTCGGGGCCTATGGCCCCGACACCAGAGAGAGATGCCACTCCGCGCTTGAGCCACGAGATGTTGTCGATGGCGAGGGGCTCGCGAAGGGCGCCGGCGCCACCGGCGCCGCGCACGAGCCGTGTGGCGCCCGCGAGCGAGAGCCCAAGGTCGCGTGCGAGCAGGGCGTAGGCGATGGCCCCGCGCACCTCGCTCACCGCACCTCCTAGCCCAAGCTCGCCCACGAAGAGGCAGCCGTCGAGGCCCGTCGTGGGAATCTGGCCGCTGGCCGCGAGGATGGCGATGGCCATGGGAAGGTCGAGGCCCGTGCCCGCCTTCTTGACGTCGCTGGGCGCGAGGTTGACCGTGACGCCCATGCGAGGAACCTCGAAGCCGCACTGCGCGATGGCGCAGCGAATGCGGTTGCGCGACTCGAGGACCGCCGTGGACGGCATGCCCACGATCGTGATGCTGGGAAGGCCCGAGGAGAGCGCTACCTCTACCGTCACGTGGGTCGCCTCGACCCCGCGCAGGGTCGCCGCATGTATTGCCTGGCAGCCCATTACAGCTCATCTCGCAGCGAGACGTTTGGCTTGTAGTGGAGCGCGGCATGGTGCGGCCGGTCGATGACGACGGCCGCAACGTCGAACTGCGCGCGCGGGGGATTGACGTAGCGCTGCAGGTAGGCGGCAATGATGTTCTCGTAGCGCTTGAGCTTTGCCTCGTCCACCGCTATCTCGGGGTAGATGAGCTCGCGCTCGCCCGACCAGACCCGCGTCTTGACCTCCACGAAGTAGAGCGTCGAGTCATCGGTGGCGATGACGTCAGCCTCCCCGTAGGCGCTATGCCAGTTTCTCTCGATGACTTTAAACCCGAGGGTCCTCTCGACGAACGTGGCGGCAATCTGCTCGCCAATCGCCCCGACCTCATGGGGAGTCAGCTCCCCTATGGGCCTGTCGCCCATCTCGCATGCGTTCATGCCAGCTCCTCTCGACCAGGTGACCTTGCCGAAGAGGGTGGCAGACGGGTCTAACACAAACCCGTGAGCGGTCTAACACAAAACTGGCACCGCAGCTAGAAGAGGCGCGCCGTCGAAAGAAAGTTTTGGCAGAAGCTCGCGCGATGGATGGGCGTGAGGCCCCTCTCGCGAATTGCGGCGATATGCTCGGGCGATGCGTAGCCCTTGGACTCGGCGAGGTGGTAGCCCGGGTACTGATCGCCGAGTTCCACCATAAGTTCATCACGAGTCACCTTCGCGACGATGCTCGCAGCGGCGATGCAGGCGACGCGGGCGTCGCCCTTGACGAGTGTCTTCTCCTTGGGGTGTATGTGTAGCGGGTTGCCGTCGATGAGCACGCAGTCGGGCTCGACCGCGGCGTCCGCAATGGCGCCGAGCATGGCCTCGCGCAGCGCGCGTGCCATGCCCGCCTCGTCGATGCGCGCGGGCGGAATGTGGCAGATGCCAATCGCCGTAGCCACCTCGCGGATCTTTGCCGCCAGCTCCTCGCGGCGGCGCGGGGTGAGCTGCTTGGAGTCGTTGACGCCCCATACCTTGGGGTCGTCGGGCAGGGCCACGGCACACACCGTGACGGGGCCCGCGACCGAGCCACGCCCCACCTCATCGAGGCCCAGGACGATGCCCTCGCCGCCCAGCTCGCGCATGAGCGAGTACATGCCCTCGACGCGCTCGCGCTCGGCCTGCTGCTTCTGGGCACGCCTCACGGCACTCGCGCAGGCGCGGCGCACCTGCGCTCGCGGGTCATCCGCGTAGCGCGCGAGCAGGGCGTCAAGCTCCTCGGGCAGTGCCTCGGCAAGCGTTGCCGCAATCTCTGCGGCGGTTGCGGGATGGGGACGGTTGGGCATGCGATCTCCTCGATACAAAAGGGAGCCGCCCCGCGCGAGCAGGACGGCTCCCAGACAATGCAAAGATCTGCGACTAGCGCTTCTCGCGAATGCGAGCAGCCTTGCCCACGCGCTCGCGGATGTAGAACAGCTTGGCGCGGTGCACGTCACCGTGACGGACAACCTCGAGCTTGCCGATCTTGGGCGAGTGAAGCGGGAAGGTGCGCTCGACGCCAACACCGAAGGAGATCTTGCGGACGGTGAAGGTCTCACGGGAGGAGCCACCGCTCATGCGGATGACGTCGCCCTCGAACACCTGGATGCGCTCGCGGTCACCCTCCTTGATGCGGTAGTGAACCTTGACGTGATCGCCAGGGATGACCGTGGGGATGTCCTCGCGAATCTGCTGACGCTCGATGGCGCGAATGTAGTCCATGTTCTTTCCTTGTCTCTCTTGCCCAGAGGTACCGTCTGACGCATCAGCGGTACGTGGGGTTTACACACAAGCGAGAAGTATACCTAAGCAACCCGGTCGGCGCAACGAGAAGGCAAAATGCCCTCCTCCACCTCAGCGTCTCCACGCGCGCGGCAAATACAGGCGCTCGTAGTCACGGATGGCGTAGCGGTCGGTCATGCCCGATATGTAGTCTGCCACCTGGACCTCGGGGGCGTCGCAGTCGTGGACGCGATACTCCCCCGGCACCTCGTCGAGATGTCCCATGTAGTGCATGAACAGACTCTCGACCAGCTGGTTTGCCTTGGGCTCCTCGACCTTGGCGTCGCTTTGGGTGTAGACGTTGTGGAAGAGCCAGGAGCGCAAGTCCATCATGGCCTCCCAGATGGGCTCACTCATCGCGATGTCGCCGCGCTCGGAGCTGGTCGAGACGAGGTCGGACGCCATCGTGGCGATGCGGTCAGCAGACGACGCACCCAGGCGCTCGACCACGACGCGCGGCAGGTCGTCCTCGCAGATGATGCCCGCGCGCTCGGCATCCTGGATGTCGTGGGTCACGTAGGCCACGCGGTCGGCGACGGCCACGATGCGGCCCTCGAGCGTGGCGGCTCGCTGGGTGCCCGTGTGGCAGACGATTCCGTCGACCACCTCGCGCGACAGGTTGAGGCCGCGGCCGCCCTTCTCGAGCAGGTCGACGACGCGGGCGCTCTGCTCGTTGTGTCGAAAGAGCCGTCTGCCCTCTTCCGAGGCCGGGTCGATGCCGCGCCAGCGGGCGATGGCCCGGGAGAGGGCGCCCTCGCCCGTGTGGCCAAAGGGCGTGTGGCCCAGGTCATGCCCGAGGGCGATGGCCTCGGTGAGGTCCTCGTTCAGGCGCAGCGGCCGCGCGACGCTGCGGGCGATCTGCGACACTTCGAGCGTGTGCGTGAGGCGGGTGCGGTAGTGGTCCCCCTCGGGGGCGAGAAACACCTGCGTCTTGTGCGAGAGGCGCCTGAAGGCCTTGCAGTGCACGATGCGGTCGCGGTCGCGCTGGTAGCAGGTGCGTAGCTCGTCGGGCTCCTCGGGAACGAGACGGCCCGAGGAGGCGTCGGAAAACGCCGCGAGCGGCGAGAGCAACTCGTGCTCCCGCCGCTCGACGTCTGTCCTTCTCATGATGGGCAGCGAGGCGCCCATGGGCTAGGCCTGCTCGATCTGGGCGATGACGTCGGCCGAAAGCTCCTCGACCGTCTTCTCGTCGGTCGAGAGCCTGGTGCAGCCCAGCTCGTCGATGACCTTGGAGGCGTGGTCGATGGCGTCCTCGGCCTGGGCGAGCATCTCGACGGACGTGGCGCCGGCGTCGCCCGCGAGCATCGTCACGTTCGACAGGGCGCGCGTCTTGTTCTCGAGGGCGAAGAGGCGGCCCTTGTCGACCTGGGCAAGCTGCTCGGGAACCTCGCAGCCCGGGTCGAGCGAGACGCTCGCGACCTTATAGCCGAGGAACGACAGGTACATGGCAAGCGGCGTCTTGGCGGAGCCGGAGAGGCCCACGAGCACGACGTCTGCGCCGGGCAGGTCCTGCGGGTTCTTGCCGTCGTCGTGATCCGCGAAGAACTCCATCGAGCTCACGCGGCGCATGTAGCGCGAGTCGACCATGTGGTGGGCGCGCGCCTGGTTCTTGGGGCGCTCGCCCGTGAGGCCGGCGAGCAGCTGCACGACCGGGCCGAGGATATCGACCGACAGGATGCCGCGGTTGTTGAGGTCGCTACGAACCTTCTTGCGCAGCGTGGGGTCGACGATCGAGTGGAACACGGCCGTGGAGACGAAGTCCTCCTCGTGCTCGTCGAAGTAGGCCGCGACCTCCTCGGCGCTCTCGATCTGGGAGAGGCGCACGACGCGCACGGCGCCGTCGCTGAACTGGGCGGCGGCGGAGAGCACGACGTTGTGGGCGGAGTCGCCCAGCGAGTCGGAGACGACGTAGACGAGCGCTGCGTCCTCGCGCGCGCCGTCGCCCAGCTGATCGAACGTAACCTTCATGAGAACCTCCAGACGCGAGAATCCAAGTCCCTTGCAGACATCGTAGCCGACCTGCGGCTACTTCTTGCGGGCAAGCTCGCCGATGTTGGCGACGCCCGAGAAGACCTCCACGAGGTTGTTGAGCAGGCGCAGGCGGTTCACGCGCAGGGCCTCGTCTTCGTCCATGACCATGACGTCGGCGAAGAAGGCGTCGATAGGCTCGCGCAGGGCGGCCAGCGCCGCGATGACGGCCGCGAGGTCCTTGTCCTCGAGCGAGCTCGCGATGTCGCCGCGGGCAGCCTCGACAGCGCGGGCGAGCGTGCGCTCGGCGTCGCCCATGAGCGCGTCGTCGAGCTCGCAGCCGAGCGTCGCGTCGGCGAGATGGGCGGCGCGGGCATAGGCGATCGCGAGGTTCTCGAACGTCTCGGGGTCATTGGCGCGCGCGTCCTCGAGAGCGTGGGCCAGGGCAAAGAAGTCGTCGGGGGCGGTCACGGAGCCGGCGCTCACGGCGGCCACGGTGTCGGCCGAGATGCCGTCCTCGCGGGCCATCTGCTGCATGCGGCCGAGGATGAAGGCGTTGACGTCTGCGGCGACCTTCTCAGCGTCGAACTCGATGCCCTGGTCGGCAAGCGAGCTCAGGGCCTCTGCCACGAGCGACTCGTAGCCAACGTGCAGGCGGTCGCGCAGAATCGTCACGACGCCGATGGCGGCGCGGCGCAGCGCGTAGGGGTCCTTGGAGCCGGTGGGAGGCTCGCCGATGGCGAACATGCCAGCGATCGTGTCGAGCTTGTCGGCGACGGCCACGACGCAGCCGCAGGTGCCCTCGGGCAGCTCGTCTCCGGCAAAGCGCGGGCGGTAGTGGTCGCGGATGCCCTCGGCCACGTCCTCTCCCTCGCCGGCGGCCAGGGCGTAGTAGCCGCCCATGACGCCCTGCTGGTTGGTGAACTCGACGACGGCGCTCGAGACGAGATCGGTCTTGCAGAGGTGCGCGGCACGCGCCGAGGCGGCGGCGAGCTTGGCGCCGATGCGGGCCTCGTGGGTGATCGCGAGGGCCAGGCTCTCGATGCGCTCAGACTTCTGCAGCACGTTGCCAAGCTTCTGCTGGAAGCCGACGCTCACGAGGCGCTCGCGGAAGGTGTCGAGCGAGACCTTGAGGTCCTCCTCGTAGAAGAACTTGGCGTCGTCGAGGCGGGCGCGAACGACGCGCTCGTTGCCGTCGACGACCGTGGCGCTCGCGGCGGGGTCGGCGTTGGAGACCACGACGAAGGCGCGCGTGAGCTTGCCATCCTTGTCGTAGGTCGGGAAGTAGCGCTGGTTGGAGAGCATCGACTCGCAGATGATCTCGTGAGGCACGGCGAGGAACTCCTCGTCGAAGTGGCCGATGAGCACCGTGGGCCACTCGCAGAGGTTCACGACCTCGTCGAAGACCTTCTTGGGGGTGTCGACGCTGACACCCAGCTCGGCCTCGACCTTAGCGATGCCCTCGCGGATGACCTGCTCGCGGCGCTTGGCGTCGAGCACGTAGGCGGCCTCGAGGACCTGCAGATAGTGGGCGGGCTCGTCGACGATGTGCTCGCCGGCACCCAGCACGCGATGGCCGCGGGTGGTGTTGCCGCTCGTGACGTCAGCGTAGGTCACCGGCACGACGTCGGAGCCGAGCAGGCAGCAGATCCAGCGCACGGGGCGCACGAAGGTGGCGTGCTCGGAGCCCCAGCGCTGGCTGCGGTAGTTGGGCCACTGGAGGTTGCCGATGATCGACTCGCACAGGCTCGAGAGCAGCGGCATGGCGTCGGTCGAGGGGATGTGCTGCTCGGCGAAGACGTACTCGCGGCCGTCGGTGTCAACACGGCGCACGAGCGAGGCGGCATCGACGCCGCACTTGCGGGCAAAGCCCTGGGCGGCCTTGGTGGGGTTGCCGTCGGCGTCGAAGGCGATGTTGGCGGCGGGGCCGCGCTTGACGTCGTTGACCTCCTCGGTGGCGGTCGCGACGTCGCTCACGAGGACGGCAAGGCGCCTCGGCGAGCTGATGACCTCGACGGGGCCGTGGGCGAGGCCAGCGTCCTTGAGGCCGGCCTCGACGAGCTTGCCGAGCTGAGAGACGGCGTTGTTGAGCGGCGCTGAGGGCATCTCCTCGGTGCCGATCTCGAACAGGAAGTCCTTGGCAGAAGCCATCTAGGCCACCTCCCCCTTCTTGTCGTTGGCGTTGGCGTTGGCGTCGGCATCACCGGCAACGTTTGCGAGGTAGCTCTCGCAGGCGGCCTTGGCGACCGTGCGGACGCGCAGGATGTAGTGGGCGCGCTCGGTGGCGGAGAGGGCTCCGCGCGAGTCGAGCAGGTTGAACGCGTGGCTGCACTTCATGACGCAGTCGTAGGCGGGCAGCGGTAGGTTGCGCTCGAGGCAGGAGTGGCACTCGGCCTCGTAGTCGTCGAACTTCTGGCGCATCATCTCAACGTTGGCTACCTCGAAGTTGTAGGCGGAGAACTCGCGCTCGTTCTCGAGGAAGACGTCGCCATAGGTCATGGGCGTGCCGTCGGGCAGGTAGCTCCACACGAGGTCATAGACGCTCGTGACGCCCTGCGCGTACATGGCGATGCGCTCGAGTCCGTAGGTAATCTCGACGGGCACCGGGTCGACCTCGATGCCGCCCACCTGCTGGAAGTAGGTGAACTGCGTGACCTCCATGCCGTCGAGCCAGACCTCCCAGCCAAGGCCCCAGGCGCCCAGTGTGGGGCTCTCCCAGTCGTCCTCGACGAAGCGTACGTCGTGCTCGGCGGGATCGAGTCCGATGGCGGCAAGCGAGCCCAGGTAGAGCTCCTGGGAGTTCTCGGGGCTCGGCTTGATGAGGACCTGGAACTGGTAGTAGTGCTGCAGGCGGTTGGGGTTCTCGCCATAGCGGCCGTCGGCCGGGCGGCGGCAGGGCTGCGGGTAGCAGGTGCGCCAGGGCTTGGGGCCAAGCGAGCGAAGGAGCGTGGCGGTGTGGAACGTGCCGGCGCCAACCTCGGAGTCATACGGCTGCATGACGGTGCAGCCATGGGATGCCCAGTAGTGCTCGAGGGCAAGAATCATGTCTTGGAACGTGAGGGCGTTTTCCTTCATGCTCTCCTACCTTCCTTCCAAGGGGCGAAACCCCTGCGTGCAATGCAAATTGGTGCCAAGGTGCCTAGATGGAGCCGACGTCCTCGAGCGGCCAGAAGACGAAGAGCGCCTTCGAGGTCACGCTCGAGACGGGGATGGCTCCGAAGTAGCGCGAGTCCTGCGAGTTGGTGCGGTTGTCGCCCATGACCCACAGGTAGCCCTCGGGCACCGTAAATGGGTACTGTACCCCATCGGCCAGAAGAGACGAGTGGGTGGGCAACTCGTAGCTGGGCTTGCCGTCGGTGTAGGGCTCGTCAAGTGCCACGCCGTCGACGTAGACGACGCCGTCGTGAAGGTCGACCGTCTGGCCGCCCACGGCGATGACGCGCTTGATGAGGGTGACGTCCGCGCGCTCGGGGTCCGTGAAGGTCACGATGTCGCCCACGACCGGTTCGTTCGTGCGGTACGTGATCTTCTCGCCCACAAGGCGGTCGCCCACCTTGAGCGTGTCGCTCATCGAGGCCGAGGGGATGATGAACGGCTCGGCCACGAAGGCGCGTACGAGCAGTGCCACCACGAGGGCGATCGCGCCCAGGCAGATGACCTCGAGCGCGTCCATCAGCATGCTGTGCTTACCGTGTTCTGCGCGCGCCACCTATGCCTCACCTTCGGCTGCCTCATCGAACCCGCCTGCCATGACCTGGCGGGCGAAGGCGCGCTCGTCGGTCGTGAGGTCGGCGTCGTCGAGCAGGTCGGGGCGCAGGCGCGCCGTGCGCTCGATGGCGTTCCTGCGGCGCCAGGCGTCGACCGCTGCGTGGTCGCCGGAGAGCAGCACGTCGGGCACGGGGCGCCCCTCGTAGTTGGCGGGACGCGTGTACTGCGCGTACTCGAGGAGGCCCGCCGAGAAGGACTCGTCGAAGGGGCTCATCTCGTCTCCCAGGGCGCCGGGAAGCAGCCTCACCACGGCGTCGGTGACGACCAAGGCCGGCAGCTCGCCGCCCGTGAGCACGTAGTCCCCCAGGCTCAGACACTCGTCGGCGAGCTCGTAGACGCGCTCGTCCATGCCCTCGTAGCGGCCGCACACGAAGACGAGGCGCTCCTCGCCGGAGAGCCTCTGGGCCACTGACTGGGTGAAGGGAGTGCCCACCGGCGTGAAGAAGATCACACGAGCGGGGCGCGGGTCTGCCGCCTTAATGTCTGCCACGGCCTCGAAGATGGGCGCGGGCTTCATGAGCATGCCCTGGCCGCCGCCAAACGGGGCGTCGTCGACCGTGCGGTGACGGTCGTGCGTCCAGTCGCGCAAGTCGTGGGCGCGAAACTCAAGGATGCCCTTTGCCTGGGCGCGCCCCATGATGGAGGCGCCCAGATAGGCATCGAAGACACCGGGGAAGACCGAGAGCGTCTCGACGAGCATGCTAGTCCTCCCCCGCGGCGTCGCTTCCGTCGTCCCAGGGGGCGAGGCCCACCGGGATCGACACGTGAATTACCTCGTCCTCGTCCATGCCGAGGAGCATCTCCTCGACCACCGGGACGAGGGTCTCGCCCTTGTCGCCCTGGACGACCCACACGTCGTTTGCGGGCCCCACCATGACCTCGGCGATGGTGCCGAGAAGGCCCAGGCGCTCGTCTGCGACCTCAAGGCCGCACAGGCGCTGGGGGTCATGGAGCTCGAGGCCCTCGGGGAGGTCTTCCTCGGCAACGAGGATCGACTTGCCGGCGATGTCTCGGGCCGCACCCAGGTCGCCCACGCCCGAAAGGGCCACGAGCTGACCGGACGGGCTGTCGCTCACGTCGGTGACCGTGTGCCAGCGCGTGCCCTTGAGCGCGGGCGGAACGATCGCGACGCGAAGACCCGTCGACAAAACAGGGGGAAGGCCGCCTGCGGGAACCGCAACGACCTCCCCCTTTGTCCCGTGGGCTTTGACCACACGGGCTATGAGCCTATATCCGGCTGCCACGATCTAGCCAAGCACCTCGACGTCGACTGAGGAGCCGACGCGCTGCCCGAGGGCGCGGGCAATCGTGCGAATGGCCTTGATCTGGCGACCGTGCCTGCCGATGACCTTGCCGGCATCGTCTGCAGCGCACTCAATCTCGATGAGCGTGCCGTCCTCGCGGTCGGTCACGTCAAGTGAGACGGCATCCTCGTCGTCGACGAGCCCACAGACAATGAGCTCGACGAGGTCGGCGATGCGGTCGCTCGGCAGCTCCTCGGCGTCCTGGGGCGCCGAGGAAAGCTGGGTATCGGAGTCCATGCGCTACTCGGCCTGCTCGGCAGCCTCGGCGGCAGCGGCGTCCTTGGCGAGCTGCTTCTTGGACTTCTTGACCTTCTTCTCGGGCGCGGGGGCGCCGGAGCGAACGATGTCGATGAGGTGAGCCACGGAGTCAGTGGGCTGGGCGCCGTTGGCAATCCACTCGTCGATCTTCTCGAGATCGAGGGAGATGGTCTTGGGGTTGGTCAGCGGGTTGTAACGACCGACCTCGTCAATGTGACGACCGTCGCGCGGCGAACGGCCATCGGCGACGACGACGCGATAGTACGGGCGCTTCTTGGCACCGTGACGGGCCAGGCGAATCTTGACTGCCAATGAAAACTCCTCCATTCGTGCGACGCGAGCAAGAGATGGCGTGGCGCCGCAAAACCATACAAGCAGCTCTCGATTCTACGACATTGCCCGCGCGGTGTGTAGCGAAATCATGTCTTTTGCGGAAAAGAGAGCCGTTCTCGCACCTGATTTTGCCATAGGGAGGGGCGCTCGTGGTGAAACCGTGGGAACTCCCCACACTTTCAGGAACCTTCAGACGTGCTTCAGCGACTCGTAACACAATGTGGCAAACCAAACGAAGGAGCTCACCGTGAACATTCTTGTTGTTGAGGACGAGCGCAACCTCGCCGACGCCATCTGCCGCATCCTTGAGGACGAGGGCTACAACGCCGAGGCCGTCTACGACGGCAAGGCGGGCCTGGCCTATGCGGAGAGCTGCATGTACGACGCCGCAATTCTCGACGTGATGCTCCCCGGCATGGACGGCTTCGAGATAGTCCGCGAGCTGAGGCGCGCCGGCAGCGAGCTCCCCGTGATGATGCTCACCGCCAAGACTTCGACCGCCGACAAGGTCGAGGGCCTCGACTGCGGCGCCGACGACTACATGACCAAGCCCTTCGAGGCGCCCGAGCTGCTCGCCCGCGTGCGCGCCCTCACCCGCCGCAAGGGCGAGATGGTCATCGACACGCTGACCTTCGGCGACCTCACGCTCGACCTGTCGAGCCACGACCTGGCCTGCGGCGAGCAGAGCGTGCACCTGTCCAGGCGCGAGTTCGACGTACTGCAGATGCTCATGAAGGGCACGAACCGCATCGTCTCCAAGCAGGACCTCCTCACCCGCGTGTGGGGCACCGACGCCGACGCCTCCGAGAACTCGGTCGAGGCCTATGTGAGCTTCCTGCGCAAGAAGATCCGCCACCTTAAGAGTAAGGTCGAGATTACCACCCTGCGCATGCTGGGCTATCGTCTTGAGGTGATGGAGTAGTCGCTGCGCTCGTGAGGCGAGAATGCGGGGTTCAGGTGCTCAGAAGGCTCAGGAGAAGGTTCGTCGCCGTCGTCATGGCCTTCGTGGGCACGCTCGTCATCGCCATGGTGGGTATCAGCTACGCAAACTCGCAGGCGTCGCTCGACGCCATCGTGAGCCGCTCGCTCGACATGGCCTTGGAGCAGCGCTCTGGGGGCGATGGCGACAAGGACGCAGGCATGGGCATGCGCCACCTGCCCATCCTGTGGATCGAGCTGTCCTACGACGGCGTCAAGCTGGGCTCCAACGAGCCCGAGCTCAGCATAGACACCGGCGACCTCGCGACCGTGATGGGCGAGGTCGTCTCGAGCGACCAGGGAGATGGGCGGCTCGAGGGCTCGCACCTCTCGTGGAGGCGCGCCTCGACGCTCGGGGGCTTCAGGGTGGTCATCGCAGACACCACGAGCATCGACGAGGAAAAGACCTCGCAGCTCATGAAGTCCGCCCTTCTCGCGGCGATCGGCATGGCCGTGACTTTTGGACTGGCCGAGGCGCTCGCGTGCTGGGCGGTGCGCCCCGTGCAGCTTGCCTGGGACCAGCAGCACCAGTTCGTGGCCGACGCCTCGCACGAGCTCAAGACGCCCCTTGCCGTGATCCTCGCGGACACCGAGATCTTGCTGCGCAAGGATGACGGGCTGGGCGAGGGCGCGCTGCGCTGGGTCGAGAGCGCCCATGAAGAGGCCGAGCACATGCGCGGGCTCGTCGAAGAGATGCTCGAGCTCGCCCTCACCGAGGACGCCGCCGGCTCCAAGCGTGACAACGTGCGCATCGACCTGTCCGACACCGTCGAGCGCGAGACGCTCGAGTTCGACGCCGTGGCCTTCGAGCGGGGCACGAGCATCGAGAGCTCGATCGACCCCGGCCTGTGCGTCATGGGCGATGCGAGCCAGCTGTCGCGCCTCGTGAAGACCCTGATTGAGAACGCCTGCAAGTACGCGCCGAAGGGCTCCTCCGTCACCGTGAGCCTCTCCCGCAGGGCGGGCATGGCCGAGCTCGCCGTAACGAATGGCGGAGACCCCATACCCGCCGAGGACCTCCCCCACGTCTTCGACCGCTTCTGGCGCTCCGACAAGGCCCGCACGCGCGAGACGGGCGGCTACGGCCTGGGGCTTGCCATCGCCAAGGGCATCGCCGAGAGCCACTCGGGTAAGATCGAGGTGACAAGCACCGCCGAGGCGGGCACGACGTTCACCGTGCGCCTGCCCGAGGCGAGGGACTAGCGAAGGGCGGGAGGGCCTCATGGGCGAGACGCGCGTCGACGTTGCGTGGGCTGGCAAGGCCATCGGCCTTCTCGACCTCGACGCCTTCTTCGCGAGCGTCGAGCAGCTCGACCACCCCGAGTGGCGCGGCAAGCCCGTCATCGTGGGCGGTGACGCCGACCGCAGGGGCGTGGTCTCGACGGCCTCGTACGAGGCCCGCACGTTTGGCGTGCACTCGGCCATGCCCGCGGCCCAGGCGGCGCGCCTGTGCCCCGACGCCATCTGGACGCACGGCCGCTTTGACCGCTACCGCGAGGTGAGCTCGCGGGTCATGGGAATCATTGAGGACGAGACGCCCCTGGTGGAGCAGGTGTCGATCGACGAGGCCTTCTTCGACGTGACGCCGGGCCGCTACTCGCGCGAGAGCCCCGTCGACATCTGCCGTCGCATCCAGGGTCGCGTGAGCGAGCTGGGCGTGAGCTGCTCGATTGGCCTGGGCGTGAGCAAGAGCGTGGCCAAGGTGGCCTCTGAGCGCGACAAGCCGCGCGGCCTCACGGTCGTGCTGCCCGGCAGCGAGGCGAGTTTCCTCGCTCCCCTGCCCGTACGCGCCATGAGCGGCGTCGGTCCCGCCACCGAGGCACAGCTCGCCAAGATGGGCATACGCACCCTCGGGGCCCTCGCCAAGGCCCCCGAGGGGGAACTACGCCGCATGCTAGGCGTCGCCGGTCCCGAGCTCAGGGTGCGCGCGATGGGAGCCGACGCCTCCCCCGTGGGCGAGCGCTCCAACCCGCGGGCCGCGAAGTCGGTATCGAACGAGCGCACCTTTGCGACGGACCTCTACGACGGGCCCTCAATTCACTCGGCGCTCGACGCAACGTGCGCGATGGTGGCACGCCGCCTGCGCAGGAAGAACATGGCGGGCTCGTGCGTCACCGTGAAGCTCAAGCCCGACGCCTGCACCTCGCGCACGGCGCAGGCGCGCCTGAGCCAACCAAGCAACGACGAGGAGGAAATCCGCGCCCTGGCGCGCAAGCTCTTGGACCAGCTCTGGCGCGAGGGCACGCCCGTGCGCCTCATCGGCGTGGGCGTGTCGGACTTCTCGGAAGGGGTGCCGCGCCAGCTCGACCTGTTCGAGGACCCAGCCCAGGCGCGCAAACGCGAGTCGATGCGCGCCCTGCACCGCACGACCGACGCGCTGCAGGAGCGGTTTGGCACCGACGCGGTGGCTTTTGGCCGCGACATCAGGCTGAAGCAGGCCACAACCAACACCCAGCCCCAGCACAAGGAGGACGACTAGCCCGTAGGGTCCAACCCGGGCTAGTCAACGAGCGGCAGGTCGATCGCGGGGGCGTCGCCCCAGAGCCGCTCGATGCGGTAGAAGTCGCGCCCCTCGGGCGAGAACACGTGGACGACCACGCACCCGTAGTCGAGCAGCATCCAAGGGCCCGCTTGGACACCCGTGACGGAGAGCGGCGTGAGGCCGCAGTCGAGGCGCACGCGCTCCTCCACCTCGTCGATGACCGAGCTCGCGAGGCGCTCGTTGGGCGCGGTGCACACGACGATGGCATCGGTGACGTCGCTCAGGGAGGAGACGTCGAGCGCGACGATGTCACAGGCCTTCTTGGCGTCTGCAGCGAGGGCCGCGGTACGTGCGATGTCGGTCGAGGGAACCATGTCTGCTCACTTTCCGGCCCGCGCGCCGCGCGCGAGCACGAGCTCGTTGTAGATGGAGAGGGTGCCGGGATAGAGGTAGCGCCTCGTGTCGATGACGTAGGAGATGCCGTCGGAGAAGCACGTCCAGAAAAGGTCGTCGAGGGTCGCCTTGCCCACGAGCTTGCGCTGGCGCCTGATGGCGTCGGCGGGCTTTCTCAGCGGCTCGATGCCGTCTGCCACGAAGACCACCATATCGAGCGGGCTCATCTGGGCATTTCCGAGCGTGTGTCGGTCGATTGCCTGCCACACACAGCCGGGCAGCTCGCCGAAGCGCGCGGGCAACTCGCGCGCGGCGATCATGCCGTGGAGCAGCGGCTCCACGAGGGAGAGGTCGACGCCCAAATCGATGCCGAGCTCGCGGGCGCGCTCGATGGATCGCTCTTTGGGAAGAACCTTAGACCAGTCGTGCAGGATGCCGCTCACGCGGGCGAGGTAGGGGTCGACGCCATAGGCGATCGCCATGCGCTCGGCCGTGAGCCCCACCGAGAGCGAGTGGGCCAGGCGCTTAGGCTTGGGCGCGAGCTGCTCGGCAGCCGCCGCCTCGTAGGCACAGATAGCCTTGAGCTGGTCCTTGGTGTAGGAGGGCTCGATGCCGCCCAACCACGCGGGGGCGCCATTGGGCCAGGTCTTTGCGAGGGTCTTGTCTTGCAACGTACTAGTCCTCCCTGTTGAAGCCGCCCATGAGGCCCAGGGCGTCGGGCGCCGTGTAGGCGGGCTCGGCGGCCCCATAGAGGCCGCGCTTCTCGATGTAGCCAATGACCGAGTCGGACGTAAGGTAGCGGATCGACTGGCCCTCCCCCACGCGGCGGCGCAAGTCGCTCGACGAGATGGCAAGCGCGGGAACCTCGAGGTAGCTCACCGTGAAGTCGATGCCCGAGGCGGCGATGCTCGCGCGGGCGCGCGCAAGGTCGTAGCCGGGGCGCGTGGCGCCCACGAGGTGCGCGAGCTCGGCGATGCGGGCGGCGTTTCTCCAGGTGATGATGTCGATGATGGCGTCTGCGCCCGTGATGAAGTAGAGCTCGACGTTTGCGGGGTAGTGCGCGCGCAGAAGCTCGAGCGTGTCGACCGTGTAGGTTATGCCGGGGCGGTCGACCTCCATGCGGCTCACGAGGAAGCGCGGGTTGTCGGCCGTGGCGAGCAACGTCATGGCGTGACGGTCCTCGGGTGTCGAGACGCGACGGTCCTGCTTGAAGGCGGGAGAGCCCGCGGGCACGAACACGACCACGTCGAGCCCCAGGTCGCGGCAGGCCTGCTCGGCCGCCACGAGGTGGCCGTTGTGGATGGGGTCGAAGGTGCCGCCCATGATGCCCAGGCGATAGGTGCGCGAGGGGTCCTGCCCAAGAAGTGGCAGGTCGGAGGTTGCGGCCGCGTCGATGATGACGCCGCTGTCGGTGACGCTACTCATCTACGCGCGCACCTGCCCCTCTCCGCGCAGCAGGCACTTGGTGGTCGTGAGGGCGCTCGCCCCCATGGGGCCGCGGGCGTGCAGCTTCTGGGTGGAGATGCCAATCTCGGCGCCAAGGCCAAACATGCCGCCGTCAGTGAAGCGCGTCGAGGCGTTGACGTAGACCGCTGCCGCGTCGACGCGGGCAAGGAAGGCCTCGGAGGCGGCGACGTCGTCGGTCACGATGCACTCGGAGTGCTGCGTGCCAAAGCGGTTGATGTGGTCGATAGCCTCGTCCACCCCGTCGACGACGCGAACGGCGAGCTCGAGGGCATCGTACTCGGTGGCCCAGTCGGCCTCGGTGGCGCCCAGGAACTGCTCGCGATCGGTCAGGCCGGCATCGCGGGCGAAGGCACAGGTGGCCTCGTCGCCATGGAGCAGGACGTGCCAGTCGCGGCAGGCCGCGACGAGGCACGGAAGGAACTCGTCTGCCACGACGGCGTCGACGAGGACCGTCTCGATGGCGTTGCAGACGCCGGGACGCTGGGTCTTGGCGTTTTCGATGATCGCGAGCGCCATGTCGAGGTTGGCCTTGGCGTGCACGTAGACGTGGCAGTTGCCCTCGCCCGTCTGGATGACGGGCACCGTGGCCTGCTCGACGCAGGTACGGATGAGCGAGTGGCCGCCGCGCGGGATGAGCACGTCGACCAGGCCGTTGGCGTGCATGAGCTCCACGGTCTCGTCGTGGCCCTCGCTCACGAGCAGCGTGACGCAGTCCGCCGGAAGGCCCACCGAGGCGATGCCCTCGCGGCAGGCCTCGCAGATGGCCAGGCACGACTCTCGGGCGGCCGACCCTCCGCGCAGCACGACGGCGTTGCCGGAGCGCAGGGCGAGGCAGATGGCGTCGGCGGTGACGTTGGGGCGTGCCTCGTAGACTATGGCGATGACGCCGAGCGGCACGCGGACCTGCGTGAGGCGAATGCCGCTCGCGAGTGTGCGGCCGCCGACGACCTCGCCGATGGGGTCTGCCTGCCCCGCGACCTCGAGCATGCCGGAGACGACGCCGTCGATGCGGGCGTCGTCGAGCATGAGGCGGTCGAGCAGGGGCCCAGGCATGCCGCTCTCGCGCCCGCGCTCCATGTCTCGGGCGTTGGCGGCCAGGATGGCCGCCCTGTCGGCGTCGACCGCGGCCGCCGCCGCGCGGATGGCGTCCGTGCGCGTTGCGGCAGACGCCTGCGCGAGCTCCACGGAGGCACGCTTGGCAGCGCCCGCCTTGTCCCTTGCCTCTCCCATGCAGACCTCCTCGTCAAAAAGGTGCGAAACGAACAACAAAGCTAGAAGACAAGCATTTCGTCCCTGTGAACAACCGGGCAGTCGGCGCGATCGGGCAGGAAGCGCGCGATGACGTCGAGTCTGAGACCATGGACGCGCCAGAGGTCCTCGGAGGAATAGCGCGTGATGCCGCGCCCCACGAGGTGGCCGTCGGGTGCGAGCACGCTCACGGTGTCCCCCTCGCCAAACTCACCCTCGACCGCGGTGACGCCCACGGGAAGCAGCGATGCTCCCTCGAGCTCGAGCGCGCGAGCCGCACCGGCGTCGACCGTGACCGAGCCCCGGGAGAGGCCCGCGAGGCCAATCCAGAGCTTGCGGGCCTGCTCGTGGCCGCCCGTGCCATCGCCCTCGAAGAGGGTGTGGCGCCCACGGCCGTCGGCGGCGTCGACGAGCGCGCGGGGCGCCCTGCCACGGCAGATCGCCATGGGGATGCCCGCGGCAATCATCGCACGGCCGGCGCGCACCTTGGTGGCCATGCCGCCCGTGCCATAGCTGCTGCCGGTGCCGCCCGCCATCTGCGCGATGCGGGCGTCGACGCGCTCGACGCGCTCGATGAGGCTGGCGCTGGGGTCGGAGTCGGGGTTGGCGGTGTAAAGGCCGTCGATGTCCGACAGGATGACGTAGAGGTCGGCGTCGATGAGCGAGGCCACGATTGCACCCAGCATGTCGTTGTCGCCAAAGGAGAACTCGCGCACGCTCACCGTGTCGTTCTCGTTCACGATGGGCACGACGCCCAGCTCGAGCAGGCGCTCGAAGGTGTTGCGCGCGTTGAGGTACCCCGTGCGGTCGACGACGTCGCCGCGCGTGAGCAGCACCTGGGCGCACGACAGGCCGTCGTCTGCAAGGACCTCCGCGTAGCGCTCGATGAGCTTGGCCTGGCCGGCGGCGGCACAGGCCTGCAACGTGGGGATGTCGCTGGGGCGGGCGTCAAAGCCCAGAAGCGAGCGTCCCACCGCGGCGGCACCACTCGAGACGAGCACGACGCGGTCTCCCCTGCGCCTGAGCTCGGCGATCTGCGAGCACATCGAGGCCACGAAGCCAAGGTCGAGCTCGCCCGTCTCGTCCACGAGGGTCGAGGAGCCCACCTTGAAGACGATCAGGCGCCCGCTCACTGGTCCTCCCTGGCCGTCTCGGCAACAGCGCAGCCCTCGACTCCTGACGCGTCGCTCGCGTCCACGGCGTCCGAGGCGTCCTCGGGAGCCTCGGCACCGCCGGTGGCTTCGTCCTCGAACTCGTCGAAGAGCTCGCCCACGGTGAGGATGGGCTCGTCTTCGGTGAGCTCGGCATACATGTCGTCCTCGTCCTCGCCCTTGTAGTCGAGGTCGTAGCCCAGGATGCGCACGGTGTCACCCGTGACACAGCCGGCCTTGGCGAGCATCTTGTCGAGGCCCATGCGGTCGAAGCGGTGCTGGAGGTAGGCCACGGCCTCCTCGTTCTCCCAGTCGGTCTTGATGACCATGCGCTCGATGGCGTTGCCCGAGACGCGCCAGACGCCACCGCCGAGGTTGGCGATCTGGATGCGGGCGTCGCGGCGCACGCGGCGCTGCTCCCACTCCTCGTTGCGCAGGGGCTCCTCGTCGAGCTCGCGCTCGGCGCGAAGCTTCGAGACCATCTCGGCACAGGCAGCCTCAAGAGACTCGACGCCGGCGCCCGTCACGGCCGAGACGGCAAAGAACGCGTGGCCGTCGGCTGCGGCTCGCTGGCGCAGGGCCTCGAGGGCCTCGCTCGTGCCCGGCATGTCGCACTTGTTGGCGACGACCACCTGCGGGCGCTCGGCAAGCTCGGGCGCATAGGCCGCGAGCTCATGATTGATGGTGTCGTAGTCCTCGACGGCGTTGCGGCCCTCGTAGCCGCCCGTGAGGTCGACCACGTGCATGATGAGGGCGGTTCGCTCGATGTGACGCAGGAACTCGTGGCCGAGGCCCTTGCCCTCGCTCGCCCCCTCGATGAGACCGGGGACATCGGCGGCGACGAAGGAGCCGGCGTGCCCGGCGCGCACAACGCCCAGGTTGGGCACGAGCGTGGTGAACGGGTAGTCGGCGATCTTGGGCCGCGCGGCGCTCATGCGGGCGATGAGCGAGGACTTGCCCACGCTCGGCATGCCCACGAGGGCCGCGTCTGCCATGAGCTTCATCTCGAGCTCGATCCAGTGCTCGAAGGCCGGTTCGCCCTTCTCGGAGAAGGCTGGGGCGCGGCGCACCGAGGTCACGAAGTGGATGTTGCCCTTGCCGCCCGTGCCGCCGGGGCCCACGATGACGCGCTCGCCGGGGTGCGTGAGGTCGGCGATCTGGTAGAGGGGCTCCATGGTCTCGGGGTCAAGCTCGGAGACGACGGTGCCGCAGGGCACCTTGAGCACGAGGTCCTCGCCGTCTCGGCCGTGCTTGCGCGCGCCCTGGCCGTGCGTGCCGCGCTCGGCGCGGAAGTGGTGCTTGAAGCGGTAGTCGATAAGCGAGGAGAGCTGCGGGTCGCACTCGAGAACGACATTGCCACCGCGCCCGCCGTCGCCGCCGTCGGGGCCTCCCTTGGGCACGAAGGCCTCGCGGCGGAACGACGTGCATCCCGCACCGCCGTCGCCGCCCTTGACGTTGATTCGAGAGATGTCAGTGAACTGAGACATGATGGTTATCCTTCTCGAGCGTACGCAAAAGGACCCCCGGCCAGCGGATGGGCCGAGGGTCCTGACAATACCCAAAAGGGTGCGCGGAAGCCCTTAAGCCTCCTGCGCCGGACGCACGTGCACGCGGTGCTTGGCGCCCTTCACGAACTCAACCGTGCCGTCGCACAGGGCAAACAGGGTGTCGTCCTTGCCGCGGCCCACGTTCTCGCCCGGCATGATGTGCGTGCCGCGCTGACGAACGATGATCTGACCGGTCTTGATGGACTGGCCGCCGAAAACCTTCGTGCCGAGGCGCTGAGCCGCGGAGTCACGACCGTTACGGGAGCTAGCCTGACCCTTCTTGTGTGCCATATCTGGTACCTGCCTATCTATCTGCTCTGGGTGAGGTGCCTACTCGGCGGCAGCCTCGGTCGTGGCGGCCTTCTTGGCCGTAGAGGTGATGCGGGGCATGCCGGAAACCTCGAGGCGCGTGAGGTTCTGACGGTGGCCCTTCTTGACAGAGTGGCGCTTGCGCTTCTGGAACTTGAAGACGATCTGCTTCTCACCCTTGTGCTGGTCGACGACCTTGCAGGTGACCTTCTTCTTGGCAAGCGTGTCAGCGTCGACAACAACCTGCTTGCCGTCGTTGAGCATCAGAACGTCGAGCTTGACCTCGTCGCCAGGCTGCACGTCGAGCTTCTCGACGTCGAAGACGTCGCCCTTGGCAACCTTGTACTGCTTGCCACCAGTCGTGATGATTGCGTACATGTGTGAACCCTTCATTGCTGTGGTAAGTGCAACAGCTGGAAATATTACGCTAGCGGTTGTGGTTCGTCAACGGAGAAAACCCCGCTAATTGCGATGTTTCCATGCATTCGGCATTTCGAATCTTAGCACCAGGGCGCGCCCCATCGCCAAGGTGGCCCCATAGGCGATGCCGGCCTTCACAGCAGCTCCAAGCCCGGGAAACGAGCGGGAGAGCCTGCGGGCCGCCTCGCGGGAGGCAAAGGCAGCCCCAACGACGCAGGCAACCTCGGCAAAGCGGGCAACTCCGGCGCCCTGGCCATAGACGCCGGCGATGTCGATGGCCATGAGCGCCTCGTTGGCGGCCATGACGGGCAGGTCTGCCGAGGAGCCAAACGGAAGCAGCCCTATGACGGCGTTCTTGGTGGAGCGCTCGGACGCGCACCGCTCAGCGATGGCACGGCGCGCAAAGGGGAAGTTGGTGCCCAGCGCCACGTCTGCGTGGCAGGTGCCCGCCATCCACGCGGCCAGCTTGTCGAGCAGCACCGCGTCGTCTGCCGCGGCGACGACCTCGACGCCGGCCGGCTGCTCGCGCACCGGGACCTCGACGCTCGTCTCGACCACGATGGCGCAGGGCACGGCCGCGCTGGCGAAGGCGCGGGCGGCCGCGGTCGCGGCTCCGGTGGTGCCGGCCAGGACGATGGCGAGGTCGCAGTCGGGGTTGACGCGCACCTGCGTGCCGGCGGCAAACGCGGCGACGTGGACGAGGCCGGTGGCCGTCTGGGGCACGAACGCCTCCTTGACGGCGCGCACGAGCGCCGTGGGCGCGCCCTTCTCGACCTCTATGGCAATGCGGACGCACGAGCGGCGCGCGACCGAGGAGGCGCGCACGCCATCGACGACCTGGCGCGCGGCATCGAAGGGGATATCTCTCACGGATGCCATGGCCACCCCTTTCCCTAGGCGGACTTGGTGCGGTGGGCGTAGACGGACTGGACGATGCCAACGCTCGCGATCTGCACGACCATCGAGGTGGCGCCGTAGGAGATGAACGGCAGGGGGATGCCCGTGATGGGCATGATACCGATGCACATGCCGACGTTCTGCAGCAGCTGGTAGCTCCACATGGCCACGACGCCGGCGAGCACGAGCTTGGCAAAGGGGGCCTCGATCTTCATGGCAAGGCGCAGGGCGGAGAAGATGAGCCAGGCGTAGAGGGCAAAGAGCAGCATCGCGCCCGCAAAGCCAAACTCCTCGGCAAGGCGGGCGAAGATGAAGTCGGTGTGGTTCTCGGGCAGAAAGCCGCCGGCAGACTGGGTGGCGGCACCTATGCCCTTGCCAAAGAGACCGCCGGAGCCCACCGCGATCTTTGCCTGCTGCAGGTTGTAGCCCGCGCTGGTGTTCTCGAGGCTTGAGTCGGCAAAGACCAGAAGACGGTTGAGCTGGTACTGCTTGAGCGGGAACTGGTAGTTGATTGAGAAGTAGACGATGAGGGCGCACCCCACGATGAGCATCGCGATGGTAATGAGCACCCAGTCCCTGCGCGCGCCCGCGCAGATGATGATAGCCGCGCCCGTGACGAGAAGGATGAGGCCAGTGCCGAGGTCTGGCTGCAGCATGATGGCCGCGAAGGGCACAAGCAGCGTAGCGCAGAGCTTGACGTAGTCGCGCAGCTCCTTGATGCGGCCGTTGTACTGGGCGCACAGTGACGCCATGAGGAAGATCGTGACGAGCTTGCCAATCTCCGAGGGCTGGAAGCGCAGGGGGCCAAGCTTGACCCAGCCCGTCATGCCGTTGGCCGCGCTCGCAAGCCCCGGTATGCGCGGAGACACCATGAGCAGCACGTCGATGACGAGCAGCCACGTTGACATGTTGGAGAGAGAGCGGTAGTCCCAGTGCCAGATGACGCCAGCCACGGCAAGTCCCAGCACGGCTCCCACCGCCTGCCTCGTGATGGAAGCGTTGGCGTTGGAGAGCGACGCGCTCCACACCACGACGAGGCCGTAGGCGATGAGCAGAAGGGCCGGGATGAGGTTGGCCCAGTAGATGTCCGAGACCCAGCCTCCCCTGCCGGAGACCCTCACGCTCGCGTGCCTCGGGCGCTTGCCGGCGTCGCCGCCAAAGAGCGACGAGACCACGCTGCCAAAGCCAACGCCACCTGCCGAGTTCTGCGCCATGTCGCCTCCCTACCTCGAATTGTCCTGGACCTCTGCCGTCTGCGTGTCGGGCTCGTTGTAGATCGCGCCAAGGATGTCGCGCGCCACGTACAGGGCGCACGAGCCTCCGTAGCCGCCCTTCTCGACCGCGACCGCAACGACGTACTTGGGGTTGTCTTCGGGCGCGTAGCAGCAAAACCAGCTCGTGGGGTACTCGCCGTGCTCGCCCGAGCCGGTCTTTCCGGCCACGCGCTCGGTCATGTTGGTGAAGTGCGAGGCCTGCGACTCGCTCTCCTCGTACACCACGCCGTCGAGGCCCGAGATGACGAGGTCGAAGTTGGCGCTACTCTCATCGGGCGTAAGCGAGACGGACGGCTCGAAGTCGCGGGCGGTGCCGTTGTCGCCGCGCCCCAAGACGCTCTTGAGGATGTGGGGCTTGTAGATGGTGCCGCGGTTGGCGATGCCCATGTAGACGCAGGCCATCTGCAGCGGCGTCACGGCGATGTCGCCCTGGCCGATCGCGATGTTGGTGTAGTCGCCGCCGTTCCACTTGCGGTCCTCGTCGGACCAGTTGGAGAAGTAGTTCCACTTCCACTCGGCGTCAGGCACGCGACCATCGCCCTCGCTGGGCAAATCGACGCCAGTCTTGGAGCCGAGGCCCCACTTGCGAAAGGTCTTCTGCATGCCGTCGGGGGTGCTCGAGTTGTAGAAGCCCTTGGCGACCTCGTAGAAAACGACGTCGCAGGAGTTCACGATGCCGCCGCGCAGGTTGAGGTAGCCGTGGCCCTTGGTGTCCCAGCAGTACTTGCCGTCGGCCTGGCCAAAGCCCGTCCACCAGCCCGTGCAGTCGTAGGTCGAGTCGGCCGTCGCGATGCCGTAGTCGAGGGCAGCGAAGGTCGTGAGCGGCTTGATCGTCGAGGCGGCGACAAACTGGCCAGAGACGGCCTTGTTCATGAGGGGATTGCCCGCGTTGTCAGCGGACAGCGCGTCCCAGTCGTCCTGCGAGATGCCGCCCACGAAGGCTTCGGGGCGGAAGGAGGGGGCGCTCGCCATGGCGAGGATGTCGCCGTTCGTGGCGTCGAGCACCACCGCGGCGCCCGAGTTGCACTCCTTGACGCCGCCGTCCTGGCGCTTCTTGATCTGCTTGGCGAGGGCCTCCTCGGCGGCCTTCTGAATGTCGAGGTCGATGGTGAGCATGACGTCGGAGCCGCTCTCGGCGGGCACGCTCGTGGAGTAGTCGAGCACGTTGCCATGAACGTCGACGTAGACGGTCTGCTCGCCGCGCACGCCCTGGAGGAGCTCCTCGTACTGGTACTCGACGCCAGACTGGCCCGTCGTGTCGCCGCTCTCGTAGGTGAGGCCGTTGTTGGCCTCGGTCGAAGAGTCGATCTGCTCCTGGGTCACGGTGCCGGTGTAGCCAAGCACCTGGCAGGCGACCTCACCCTGTGGGTAAGAGCGCTGCGTGCGCGTCTCGACCGTGACGTCAGGGAAGACGTCGACGTGCTCCTGGATGAAGGCGACCTGCGAGCGCGAGGCGTCGACGGCGATCGTGCGTGCGCTCTGGGCGCTCTGGGTCGAGTCGGTGGCGCGGCGCTTGGCGGCGACGGTGGGCATGCCGAGGAGGTTTGCCAGGAGGTTGAGCTCGATGGAGTCGTCGGCGATGTCGCTCTTGGCGCACACCGTGAGGCTGGGGCGGTTCGCGACGAGCTCGACGCCATTGCGGTCGAGGATGCGGCCACGCGGCGCCGGCGTGGTCACCGTGCGCGTGCGGTTCGTCTCGGCCTGGGCCGAGTAGTCGTCGCCCGAAACGATCTGCATCGACCAGAGGCGCGCGAGCAGGGCCGCGATGACGCCTCCAGAGAACACACCCAGGCCGATGAAGCGGCTCTGGAAGGTCTTCTCGGGAGAGGTGTCGTTGCCACCGGCCGCGCGCGGGGCCTGTCCGCCAATGTCGAAGCGCAGGCCATCGGAGCCCCTGCTCGCGAGCAGGACGGCCGCGACGGCCACCGCGGCGATGACCACGATGACACCTATGAGCAGAATGGTTCCCGAGCTCATGCGCTACAGGCCCTTCATGGACAGGCCGCCCGAAGAGTGGCGGCCGCCAAAGGTTCCGCCCGTGCCGCCGGTGCGCGACAGCGCGAAGGCGACGACGGCCATGCTGAGGCAGTCGAGAAGGGCACCGGGCAAGGCGCGCAGGAAGACGACGTCGACGAAGGACGACGCCTGGCCAAAGACGAGCAGCACGAGGGCGTAGCCAACCTCGACGATGAGCGCGACGGGCACGAAGAGCACGACCCCAGCGGTGGGGTCGTCCGCAATGCGGCTGTGGCCGCCCACGGCGAGGGCGTAGCACATGACGGTGAGCAAAAGCGCCATGAGGCCGATGGGACCGGAGCCCGCGAGGTCATAGAACAGGCCGCACGCAAAGCCGATGGCCGGCGCCTTGGACTCCTCGCCACCAAGGGTGAGCGCCACGGCGAGGACAAGCGCAAGGTTCGCACGACCGCCCAGGATGCCCACGTAGGGGGCGATGGAGAGCTGGAGCAGGCAGAGCACGATCGCAAGGATAATCGCGACGCGACGAAACTTGCCGGTGTCGTTGACGATCATGGCTACCCCCTACTCCGAGCTCGAGGAATCGGTCTGGTCAGAAGAGTCGCTCGCGGCGGCGTCGGTCGTGGCGGCCGCGGTGGTGGCGCTCGTCGAGGTGGTGCGGTCTTGGGCGTTCGCGGCCGTGGCGTCGTCTGCCGTGGCCTGTTGGTCGCCCGAGAGCGAGGTGATGACGAGGACCTCCTCGAGGGAGCCCACCGAGGCGAGCGGCTCGACCGTGATGTCGTAGTAGAGCGAGCCCGAGGACTTCGTGACGTTCGACACGGTTCCCACGGGAAGGCCCTTGGGGTAAACGCCGCCCAGGCCGCTCGTGACGACGGAGTCGCCCGTGCTCACCTGCTGGTCGGTGCGGATGAGGTTGAGGTGGAGGGTGCCGTCGGCCGAGCCCTGGAGCTGGCCCTGGGCGCCGCTCGACTGGACCTTGGCCGAGACGCCGGAGGACTCGTCGGTGATGAGGCGCACCGTGGCCGTGGTGGGACCGCACTCACTCACCTGGCCCACGACGCCGGTCGAGGTCATGACGGGCATGCCGGTCTGGATGCCCGACGTCGTGCCCTTGTCGATCGTGATCGTGGAGCTCCACGAGTCGGTCGAGCGGGCGATGACGCGGGCGGCCGTCGAGTCGAGGCTGTACTGGTTGCGCAGCTGGAGCAGGTCGGTCAGGGTGTTGGCCTCGTCCTCGTACTCGGTGAGGCGCGCCACCTGGGCCTTGAGGTCATCGTTCTCGGCCTTGAGGTCGGAGAGCGTCTGCGAGTCTGCCGTGAGGTTGCCCACGACGTTGGAGATGCCCGAGACGGGCGACGCCACGACCGAGCCCACGACGCGCGCCGGCGTGGCGACCGTCTGGAAGACGCCGCGCACGCCGTGCAGAAGGCCTGAGTCGCCCTCGCGAACGCCCAGCACGAACAAGGCGAGCGAGATGACGCTGAGCACTATGAGCGAACGCGGGACCCCGTTGGAGGACCCGCGCCCCATGGACGATTTGGGTGCCGAGAAACGCTGAGCCATGGGCAGGAACCTACTTGCCCGAGCTCTGCACGAAGCCGCCGGACAGGGCGTTGGCCTCGAGCACCTTGGCGCAGCCAAGCACGACGTTCTCGAGCGCGGTGGGGCTCACGTTGACCGGGACGCCCGTCTCCTCGCGGAGACGCTGGTCGAGACCGCGCAGGAGGCCGCCGCCACCGGTGAGCATGATGCCGTAGTACATCAGGTCGCTCGCGAGGTCGGGCGGGGTGACGTCGAGGGCGTCCTTGACGGCCTTGGTAACCTGGTCGAGCGGCGAGTTGAGCGCGCGACGAATCTCCTCGGACTCGATGCGGACCGTCTTGGGCAGGCCGCTCATGACGTCGCGGCCGTTGACCTCGACGTCGAGCTCCTCCTTGAGCGGGGCCGCGGAGCCCACCTTGATCTTGATGTCCTCAGCGGTGCGTTCGCCAATCGAGAGGTTGTAGGCGTCGCGGACGTGCTCGAGGATGACCTGGTCGAACTCGTCGCCCGCCGTGCGGATCGACTGAGAGACGACGATGCCGCCCATGGCGATGACGGCGACCTCAGTCGTGCCGCCACCGATGTCGACGACCATGGTGCCCGTCGGGTCCTCGATGGGCAGGTTGGAGCCGATGGCAGCCGCCATGGGCTCCTCGATGAGGAACGCCTGGCGGGCGCCGGCCTGGACGGTCGCCTCGAAGACGGCGCGCTTCTCGACCGACGTGACGCCGGAGGGCACGCACACGACGACGCGCGGGCGGGGGCTCCAGGGATAGCGGCGCTTGGAGGCCTTCTCGATGAAGTAGCGCAGCATGACCTCGGTGACGTCAAAGTCCGAGATGACGCCGTCCTTCAGCGGGCGGATGGCCTTGATGGATCCGGGCGTGCGGCCAACCATGCGCTTGGCGTCGGCGCCAACGGCCAGCACGCGCTCCTCGCTCTGGTCGATGGCCACGACGGACGGCTCGTTGATGACGATGCCCTCGCCGCGGACGGACACGAGCGTGTTCGCGGTTCCGAGGTCGATGGCAAGATCGCCACCGTACTCGCCCAGTATGGAGTCAAGGAATGACATAGCATCCGTTCTTTCGGGGTTCGTGCGCTGCGGCCTACGTGCTAGTTGGCCTCGGTGGAAGCGTCGGCGGTGGCGACCTCCGTGTCGGGCGACGCGGTGGCCGCGGCATCGGTCTGGTCGGTCGTGGAGTTCGAGAGCGTGCCGGTCGTCGTGGAGCTCGAGGCGCCCTGGGAGGCAAACGAGAGCTCGACGCCGGAGACCTTCCAGCCAAGTCCGCTGCGGACGAGCGTGACCTGGTAGGACTGCGAGCCGCCGGAGGGCAGGTTGGCCGTCACGAGGGCGGTGGAGCTGCCGGTGGAGCGGTCGACGCCCGAGACGGTCGACGTGGCGCCCGCGGGAAGCAGGGCCGAGATCTCGGATCTCTGCTCGGAGGAGACGGAGTCAGCGAGGTAGGGCGCGATGTCGTTGCCCTGGGAAGCCGCGGAGAACATGTCGGAGACGACGGCCTCCTGCGTGGGCCAGCCGTAGCCGCGCCAGAACGCGAAGCCGCCGGCACCGGCGAGGACGATCAGGATGATGAGGATCGTGAGGAACACCTTGAGGCCGCGGTGGCTGTGCTTGCGGCGTGCCTGGCGCTTGTCCTTGTCGGCGGCCATGAGGTCCTCCTCCGTGACGGAGAAGAAGCCCGTGTCCTCGGGACTCGGGATGAACTCGCCGGAGCGGCCCATGGGGTCGAGCGGGTCGTACGAGGCCGTGGTGGGGCCAAAGCCATCGTTGGCGGCAAGGGAGTTCGCGCCGTAACCGGCAGCGTCGAGCAGCTGGTCGGTCTCGGAAGGGCCATTGCCCTGGCGGGCAGCGAGGCCCCTCTGGGCAGCCGTGTAGGCAACCTGCTGGTCGGCGGTGAGCTGGTAGGAGGGGTCGGCGGCGGCCTTGTTGAAGGAGTCGACGGCCTCGGTCAGGCGGTTGGAGGCCATGTAGGCGCGGCCGAGCTCGGCGTAGATGGCGCCCTGGCCACCCTCGACGGAGAAGTCAAGGGCCGTGCGGTAGGCCTCGACGGCGTCGTCGGGACGACCGAGCGTCATGAAGCATCCGCCGAGGTTGAGCAGGGCACCCGACGGGTCGGGGTTGCTCTCGTCGATGGCGGCGTTGCGCCAGGCGGTTCCGGCCTCGAGGGCCTGCCCGCGGCTCTCGTAGAGCTTGCCCAGGGCAACATGGGCCTTGTAGGGCGTGGGATAGGTGGGGTCGGCGACGGCGGCCTGGAAGCAGGCCTCGGCGGCGTCAGCCTGGCCGGCGGCCACGAGGGCACGGCCGCGGTTGCAGTTGAGGGCGCCCACGTGACCGTAGGAGGCGTCGGAGAGGGCCTCGCCATAGGCGGCCGCGGCCTCGGCGAACATGCCGAGCTTCATGAGGGCGTTGCCGCGCAGGTGGTCGGCCTCGCCACAGGACTCGCCGGCAGCCTTGGCGCCGTTGAGCGCGGACACCGCGCCCGCCCAGTCGCCACGCTGGTAGGCGGCCTTGCCCATATCGAATGCCTGAGTGTTCAAGATGGCCTCCCCTTTAGAGAGCTTCGTGCTCGATGCGGATGGACTCGATGACGTCGCCGGCGCGTAGGGTGCCAATTACGTCGAGGCCCTCGATCGTATTTCCAAAGACGGTATACCCGTCATCGAGCATGTGCTGCGGGCCAAGGCAGAAATAGAACTGCGAACCGGCGGAGTCGGGGTGCTGCGAGCGAGCCATGGCCAGGGCGCCGTCGACGTGGCTGTTGCGCGGGTTCGTGTCGTACTCGTGCTTGATGCGGTAACCGGGGCCACCCGTGCCGGGCATGCCGTCGCGGCCGGCGCGGCCGCTCGCGACCTCGGCGCTCGTCATGTCACGCGTGTTGGGGCAGCCGCCCTGGATGACGAAGCCCGGGACGTAGCGGTGGAACTTGAGGTCGTCATAGAAGCCGCTGCACGCGAGCTCGCAGAAGTTGGCGACGTGAATGGGAGCGCCCTCGCCGTCGAGGCGGACGCGGATGGTGCCCTTCGACGTCGTGACGACGGCGACCTCGTCTCCCTTGACGGAGTACTCGGGGGTGTAGAGGGGATCGGGAATGCCGAACATGAGACCTCCAGGCGTGAAGGCGCGCCACAAGGGCACGCGAGATGTGGCGTACTAACTGATTAATTCTAGCAGCACGAGCACGCTTTCACACATTCGGCACGCGGCTAGCGCTGCTCGGGCTTCCAGGCGTCGTAGTTCTTCTTGAAGAGGTTGACGTAGGCCTCGGAGCCGTCGGAGGCGCGGTTGCCGATCATGGGCTTCATGATCTTATCCTTGTCGGCGGTGGGGTTGTCGCTCTCGGCCGAGAGCTTCCAGGCTTCGTAGATGGCGTCGACGCGGTTACGCAGCCAGCTCGCGAGGGTCGAGACGTTGGCCTTCTGGTCGGCATAGGTGCCGGTCGTCTGCGTGTCGATGCCCGCGATGGTGGTGGCCTCGTTGCTCACGTCGAGCTGGAGCTGCAGCGCGTCCTGCTCGCCTTGGGAGCGCTCGTCGGCCGTGCCGGAGGTACCCTTCTCGTCTAGGCGCTGCTCGAGCTCGTCGGCGCGGGCCGAGAGGTCTGCCAGGGCCTCGTAGGACGAGGTGAGCGACTGGAAGGTCGCCTCGTCCGCGGACAGCACGCTCGTGGCAGAGGCGGTGCCGCGGTCCTGCCCGGCGAGGCGCTCGACCGTGCCGGGAAAGCCCGCCTGCGAGGTGTCGGCGGGAGTGGTCGCGCGCGTGTCGGTGAGGTTGGGGTCCCAGGGATGCGCGATGGCCAGCGCCGCTCCGCCCACGACGAGCAGGCTCGCGATGGCAGCCAGGGCAAACACCTTGGTGTGGGGCAGGCGCTCGCGCCCGTAGGCACTCTCGGAGTGGGGATTGGGCTCGCTGGGGATGGCGCTCTCGATGCGCGGCAGCGTTGAGGTGCGCTCGCGCTCGGCGCGCAGCTCTTCGGAGCGTCGGCGCTCGAGTTCGTCGGCCACGCGCGTGGCTCCCGTCGTGTCGACGGGCATGCCGCACGAGGGGCAGACCTGCTGCCCCGCCGGCACGAGGGCCCCGCAGGAGGGACACCATGAGCCGGTGAGCTTGGGCATCACGCGCGTGGCCGCGAGGTTCGCGTGGCACGCGGGACAGATATCTTGGCCGTCGGCGATTTCAGAGCCGCAGGCAGGGCACTTCACGAAAGGTCCTCCAAGACGTAGGGAAGGATGCCGCCGCTGCGAAGGAAGGCTCCCTCGAGGGCGGTGTCGACGCGCACGGTGCAGTCGAACGTCACCTTGGTGCCGTCGGCACGCGTGGCGGTGACGGTGGTGCGGCGACGCGCGGGCAGGCCGCCCGCGAGGTCCACGGGCTCGATATCGTAGACCTCCGTGCCGGTGAGGCCAAGCTCCTGCGCACTCTGTCCATCAATAAACTCGAGCGGCAGGATTCCCATCTGCACGAGGTTGGAGCGGTGGATGCGCTCGAAGCTCTGGGCGATGACGGCGCGCACCCCCAGCAGCAGCGGGCCCTTGGCGGCCCAGTCGCGGCTCGAGCCCGAGCCGTACATGCGGCCGGCGACGATGGCGAGCGGCGTGCCTGCGGCCTCGTAGGACTCGGCGGCGTCGAAAACGCTCTTAACCTCGCCGCACGTCTGATCGAGCGTCACGGGGCCGGTCGTGCCGGCGAGCCTGTTGTCGAGCTTGACGTTGGCGAAGGTGCCACGCGCCATGCACTCGTGGTTGCCGCGGCGCGAGCCGTAGGTGTTGAAGGCGGCATCGGCCACGCCGCGCTCGCGCAGGTAGCGGGCGCAGGGCGAGCCGGCCGCGATCGCTCCGGCCGGCGAGATGTGGTCGGTGGTCACGAAGTCGCCAAACAGGCACAGGGCGCGGGCACCGCTGACGCCAACGTGGCCCTGCCTGCGCGCGATCTCGAAATAGGGCGGACGGCGCACGTAGGTGGAGCCCTCGTCCCAGGCGAAGGTGGCCGACTTCCCCGCCTCGATTTCGTTCCAGGAGCGCTCCCCCTCGAGCAGGTTTGCAGACCCCTGCGCGTAGACCTCGGGGTCGAGCACGCGGGCTAAGACCTCGGAGATCTCTGCCGTGGTGGGCATGATGTCTGCGAGCATGACCGGACTGCCGTCGGCACGCGTGCCCACGGGCTCGCGAGAGAGGTCGACGTCCATCGTGCCCACGAGCGAGTAGGCGACGACGAGGGCTGGCTGGGCGAGAAAGTTCTGCGCAACGTCGGGCGATATGCGGCCGTCGAAGTTGCGGTTGCCCGAGAGCACGCTCGTGAGTTCCATGTCGGCGGCGAGGGGCTTGAGGCACGGCAGAATTTCGCCAGAGTTTCCGATGCAGCTCATGCAGCCAAAGCCGCAAGTGAAGAAGCCCACGGCGCGCAGGTCGTCGAGAAGGCCGGCGCGCTTGAGGATGAGGGCGGCGGCATGGGAGCCGGGGGCGAGGATGCGCTTGACCCAGGGCTTGGCCGTAAGGCCCGCCTCGCGGGCGTGGCGTGCGGTGAGGCCGGCCGCGACCATCATGGCGGGGTCGGTGGCCGTGGTGCAGCTCGTGATGGCGGCGATGGCGAGGGCGCCGTGGTGAAGCTCGTGGGTGGAGCCGTCGGCGCAGGCGACGTTCCAGGAATCGCTCATGTCGCCGTGGCCGTGCTCGGCGGAAACGCCCTCAAAGCGCTCCTTGAGGCCGGCGGGCGTCACGCGGTTGTGCGGGCGCGAGGGACCGGCGAGCGACAGCTCGACCTGGGAGAGGTCGAGCTCGACCACGCGCGCGTAGCGACGGCCCTCGGAGGCGCCGAAGACGCCCTGGGCCATGGCGTAGGCTTCGACGAGGGCGACCTGCGCGGCGTCGCGGCCGGTGAGGAGCAGGTAGTCGAGCACGTTGTCATCGACCGGGAAGAGCGTCGAGGTGGCGCCGTACTCGGGCGTCATGTTGGAGACGCAGGCGCGCTGCGTCACGCTCAAGGTCGATACGCCCTCGCCAAAGGCCTCGACGAGGCAGCCCACGACGCCCTCGGCACGCAGACGCTGGGCAACCGTGAGCGCAAGGTCCATGGCCGAGACGCCGCTGGCGAGCCTGCCCGTGAGGTGCAGGCCCACGACCTCGGGAACGCGCATCGAGATGGGCTGGCCCAGGGCCGCGGCCTCGGCCTCGATGCCGCCCACGCCCCAGCCAAGCACGCCGATGCCATTGGCCGTGGGGGTGTGCGAGTCGGTGCCCACAACGGTGTCGAAGCAGCAGAGGCTGCCCTCGCCCTCCCACAGGGCGTCGGTGGTGACGACCTGGCAGAAGCGCTCGATGTTGAGCTGGTGGCAGATGCCGCGTCCCGGAGGCACGATTTGCACGTTGTCGAAGGAGTGGCTCGCCCACTTGAGGAAGGCGAAACGCTCGCGGTTGCGCGAGGCCTCGATGGCGAGGTTCTGCCCGGCCGCATCGTCCCCGTCGGCCACGTCGGCACAGACGGAGTGGTCGATGACGAGCGTGCAGGGGATGCGCGGGTTCACGACGCGCGGGTCTCCCCCACGCTCGACCATGGCGTCGCGCATGGCGGCGAAGTCCACGAAGACGGGCACACCCGTGAAGTCCTGGAAAAGCACGCGGGCGGGCATGAACTCGATCTCGTCGCCGGCGCCGCCGGCCTCGCTCGCGGAGACGATGCGCTCGGCGGCGCGCAGGGCGTCCTCGTCGGTCTCGGCGCGACGGATCACGTTCTCGAGCAGGACCACGAGGCAGGCCGGGAGCTTGTCAGCGCCGGGGATGCCGGAGACGTCAACGATGCGCGAGGCGACGCCCGCCACATCGAGCTCGCGGCCGGATCGGGCCGCGGCGACGGCGGCGGCGAAGTCCCCACCAAAGTTACTTTGACTCTTGCTCATGGTTCGTCTCCCTGAGGCTCTCGATGGACT
This sequence comes from uncultured Parolsenella sp., assembly GCF_958346945.1. Lineage (NCBI taxonomy): Bacteria > Bacillati > Actinomycetota > Coriobacteriia > Coriobacteriales > Atopobiaceae > Parolsenella > uncultured Parolsenella sp. The sequence continues at coordinate 33,315 of NZ_CATVTL010000002.1, read as the reverse complement.
TCATGAAGTTCTCGTACCCCGCATCTTCCGAGACGAGCCTGATGCCTCGGTTGAACAGGACGTTGAAGATGACGAGCGCGAGCGCACCGATGACGAGCGTCGCGATGGTCATAACGAGGTCGTAGGGCACGATGTCGAAGAAGGGACCCGCAACGGTGCAGCCCAGCACCACGATGCCCACGACCACGACGAGAAGCGCGCTGCGCAGGGCGTTGAGCGGCAGCGAGATGCGCACGATGAGGGCAAAGCCCACGAGGCTCGTGAGCACGACGCACACCGTCGAGATCTGCTCGCGGTTGAGGCCAAAGCGCTCGAGCAGGCCGCTCGCGAGGCCCACGGCCACGATGACCGCGATGGAGCCGGGCACCGAACGCGCAAGGACGTTGCCCAGGAAGCTGCCGCGCACGCGCTCGTGGTTCGGCTCGAGCGCCAGCACGAACGACGGGATGCCGATGATTGCGGCCGAGATGAGCGACATCTGCACCGGCTGGAACGGATAGGGCGGGATGAACGCGCACAGGGTCGCGAGAACCGCCGAGAAGACCGTCTTGACCAGGAAGAGCGAGGCAGAGCGCTGCAGGTTGTTGATGGAGCGGCGGCCCTCCGCCACGACAGACGGCATGTGGGCGAAGTCGTTGTCGACGAGCACCACCTCAGCGACGTTGCGCGCGGCGTCGGAGCCCGAGGCCATGGCAACCGAGCAGTCGGCCTCGCGCAGGGCGAGGACGTCGTTTACGCCGTCGCCCGTCATCGCGACGGTGTGGCCGGCGGCGCGCAAGGCCTGCACGAGCTCGCGCTTCTGCTGCGGCGTGACGCGGCCGAACACGCGGTAGGTGACCGCGGCGAGCTTAAGCTGCTCGGGCGTGGTGAGCGTCGAGGCGTCGACCCACCGGTCGGCGTCGGGGACGCCCGCCTCGGCGGCGATGCTCGAGACCGTGCGCGGGTCGTCGCCGGAGATGACGTTGAGTTGGACGCCCTGCTCGACGAAGTAGCGGATCGTGTCGGGCGCATTCGAGCGGATGTGGTCGGAGAGTGTGAGGATGCCAAGGGCCCTGGGCTCGCCGATGATGGCGCCCTCGTCGTCGAATCCGTCGCACTCGGCAATGACCAGGCAGCGCTCGTGCTCGTTGGCGTTCGCGAGGGCCTGCGAGATGGGCTCGGGCACGCCAGCGGCAAAGACGAACTGGGCGGCACCCATCACGAGGGCGCGGCCGCCGGGCATGACGCAGCCCGAGTACTTGCGGGCGCTCGAGAAGCCGATGGCGCGGGCCGCCTCGGGGGCGGCGATGCCAACCTCGGAAGCGTGGCGAATGATGGCCGTAGCCGTCTCGTTGGCATCGTGGGCGCTCGCGCGCACCACGCTCGCCGCGGCAAGCTCGACGTCGGACGAGGTGGCACCATCCACGCCCACGGCACGCTCGAAGTCCATGGAGCCCGAGGTGATGGTGCCCGTCTTGTCGAGGCACAGCACGTCCACGCGGGCGAGCGCCTCGATGCAGTAGAACTGTTGCACGAGCACGTGATCATTCGCGAGGCGCGCGGCCGAGATGGCGAGCACCGTGGAGGTAAGCAGCACGAGGCCCTGGGGAATCATGCCCACGAGCGCCGCGACCGTCGTGAGAATCGACTGGTTGACCGTAGAGCCGTCGTTGAGGGTGCGTAGGAAGAGCGCAAGGCCAATGGGCGCAAGCAGCCACGTGGCCGCACGGATAATCATGTTGAGCGTGGCCATGATCTCGGACTTGACCTTCTTGACGTACTTGGCCTCGGCGTTAATCCGCGAGGCGTACGAGTCGGCGCCCACGCGCGTGACGCGCGCCAGCACGAGGCCCGAGTCAAGGAAGCTGCCGCTCATGAGCTCGGAGCCGGCAAGCTTGGTGACGGGCTTGCTCTCGCCGGTGAGGAGGCTCTCGTTAAGGCCCGCCTCGCCCCAGATGACCTCGGCATCGGCCGGCACTTGGTCTCCCCGGCGCAGCACCAGGACTTCGTCGAGCACGACGTCGTCGTGCGCGACGAAGGCGTCGGCGCCGCCGCGGCGCACGCAGACGGGACGCTCCGCCAGAATCGAAAGCTTGTCGATGGTGCGCTTCGAGCGGACCTCCTGATAGACGCCGATGAAGAGGTTCGCGAAGATCACGACGAGGTATGAAAGGTTTCGCCAGGAGCCCGTGAACGCGACGAGGCCGGCCAGCACCGCATTGGCGCCGTTGAACAGCGTGAAGAGGTGCTCGCACACAATCTGGCCCACCGACTTGGTGGTGGGGCCGCCGTATGAGTTCACGAGGCCGTCGGCGACGCGGGCCTCGACCTCGGCGGGCGTGAGGCCGGAAATCTCGGGCGCCACGATGTCGGGCGCTTCGGTGTTGGACAAGGGCACTCCCCTCAAAGAAGATGCGAACGTCCATTGTACGGGGTCGGGGGCGTTTCGGCACGCTCGCCCCGACTGCTTACAGAACTGAAACGTAGGCAAAAGCCGCTTCTCGAAGGCAAAACTGTCCACAAAAACGGCCCCATCGCCAGGGGCCGTCGTCAAACGCATGGTGCTCTCTGTGGGATTCGAACCCGCGACCTTTCGCTCCGGAGGCGAACGCTCTATCCAGCTGAGCTAAGAGAGCTTGCGTGGGTCAGTATAGCCCAAGGCGCCATTTGGCGTGAGCACGGACCTACGGGCGCACGCGTTTGAATCACAGTCCGCTATACGGCCGTATATGCAGACGTTCATGCCTCTTTTTTGTCAAGCCATAACGGCTGCGAGGACGGGCAGCGGCACCTATATGTAGTACCATCGGTCAACTAAGGAAAACTCAAGCGCGGACGCCGCACAGAGGGGGAACGATGATCGCAGTCGTCAAGGACACGGCAACGCCGGAACAGGTAGGCCACTTCGTAAGCTGGATCGAGAGCAAGGGCCTCTCCGCCCACATCTCCAAGGGTGACAACACCACGATCATCGGTCTGGTGGGCGACACCACCCAGGTTGACCCGTACCTCATCGAGGGCATGGACATCATCGAGCGCGTCCAGCGCGTCTCCGAGCCATTCAAGCGCGCCAACCGCAAGTTCCACCCGCTCGACACGGTGGTCGACTGCGGCCACGGCGTCAAGGTGGGAGGCGGCACCTTCAACGTCATCGCGGGTCCCTGCTCGGTCGAGGGAGACAACCTCATCCGCATCGCACGCGAGGTCAAGGCCGCCGGCGCCACGATGCTGCGCGGCGGCGCCTACAAGCCCCGCACCTCCCCCTACGCCTACCAGGGCATGGGCGAGGAGGGCCTCGACATCCTGTGCGCCGCCCGCGACGAGCTCGACATGCCCATCGTGACCGAGATCATGGACCCGCGCGACGTCGACAAGTTCCTCTCGCGAAACATCGAGGTCTGGCAGATCGGCGCGCGCAACGCCCAGAACTTCCCCCTGCTCAAGGAGGTCGGCAAGACCCAGACGCCCATCCTGCTCAAGCGCGGCATCGCCGGCACCATCGACGAGCTGCTCATGGCCGCCGAGTACATCATGAGCGAGGGCAACCCCAATGTCATAGTCTGCGAACGCGGCATCCGCACGTTCGAGACGCGCACGCGCAACTCCTTCGACCTCAACGCCATCCCCGTGCTCCACGGCCTCACCCACCTGCCGGTCTGCGCCGACCCCAGCCACGCCACGGGCCACACCCGCTATGTGACGCCGATGGCGCTCGCCGCGACCGCCGCTGGCGCCGACTGCCTCGAGATCGAGGTCCACGACGACCCCAAGCACGCCTGGTCTGACGGCGCCCAGGCGCTCACGCCCGAGCAGTTCCGCGACGCCATGGCGCGCATCGCCAAGGTGCGCGAGGCTGTGACCATGGAGGTTGAGTAGCGTGGACGAGAAGAGCAATAAACCGCAGGTTGCAGCCATGATCGAGGGCAGAGTGGGCATCGTTGGCCTGGGCCTCATCGGCGGCTCCATCGCCCGCGCCATGGCACGCGGGGGCCACGAGGTCTACGCCTTCGACCTCAACGAAGACATCGAGACCTTCGCCGCGATCGAGACGACCGCGGGCAGGCTCACCGACGAGCTCGTTGGCACCTGCGAGCTCATCGTTCTCGCCTGCTACCCCAAGGCGTGCGTCGACTGGCTGGAGAGCCACGCCTCGCTCGTGAGCCCGGACGCCATCGTGATCGACACGGGCGGCGTCAAGCGCTCCATCTGCGAGCCGTGCTTTGACATCGCCCGAAAGAGCGGCATCACCTTCGTGGGCTGCCACCCGATGGCGGGCACCCAGTTCTCCGGCTACGCGCACTCGCGCGCCAACATGTTCGAGGGCGCGCCCATGGTGGTTTGCCCTCCGCCCGAGATTCGTGGCGTGGCGTGCCTCGCGCTCGTCGACCGCCTGGAGGGCCTGCTCGCCCCCTGTGGCTTTGACAAGTTCACCGTGACGACCCCCGAGCGCCACGATGAGGTCATTGCCTACACCTCCCAGCTCGCGCACGTCGTGTCTAACGCCTACGTCAAGAGCCCCACGCTCGCCCATCGCAAGGGCTTTGCCGCGGGCTCCTACCGCGACCTCACCCGCGTGGCGAGGCTCAACCCCACGATGTGGTGCGAGCTGTTCCTCGACGACGCCGACAACCTCGCAGCTGAGATTAGCACGCTCGTCGACGCGCTCAACCAGTACAAGGACGCGCTCGAGGCCCGCGACGCCCAGAGGCTCACCGAGCTTCTGGCCGAGGGCGACCGCATCAAGCGCGCCGACGAGAAGGAGGCCGAGGTCTAGATGGGTAGCGGCAACAAGCCGTCTGGCAAGGTCGTTCGCGTAAGCACGACGTCACGCACCTACGACGTGTATGTGGTACCCGGCATTCTCGACTCTTGCGGCGAGCTCATTTCCAAGGCGGCCGGCGGCGAGCATGCGCTCGTCGTCTCCGAGACCAACGTTGCTCCGCTCTACCTCGAGCGCGTTGTCTCCTCTCTCGTAAGCGCCGGATACGAGGTTTCGAGCCACATCTTCCCGGCTGGCGAGGCCTCCAAACGCGCCGGTACCTGGGCGGCTTGCCTCGAGGCGGCTGCCGAGGCGGGTCTTACCCGTGATGATGTGATCGTTGCCCTGGGCGGCGGCGTCACCGGAGACATCGCGGGGTTTGCCGGCGCCAGCTACATGCGCGGTTGCGCCGTGGCGCAGATTCCCACGAGCCTGCTAGCCATGGTCGACTCGTCGGTGGGCGGCAAGACGGCCATCGACCTTGCGGCCGGGAAAAACCTCGCGGGCGCCTTCTGGCAGCCCCGTGTCGTTATCGCAGACCCCCGCTGCCTCTCCACGATCGGCCACGACCTCTTCACCGACTCTTGCGGCGAGGTCATCAAACACGGCGTACTGGCAGACCCGAACCTCTTCGAAAGCCTCGAGACCAAGCCGCTCAACGCGCCTGGATACGACGAAGCCATGCTCGCGGACATCATCGCGCGAAACGTCGAGATCAAGCGCAACGTGGTCGACGCCGACGAGCGGGAGCGAGGCCTACGCCAGACGCTCAACCTCGGCCACACGATTGGTCACGCCGTTGAGGCCGCGAGCGACTTCACCCTTGGCCATGGCACCTGCGTAGCCCTTGGCCTATGCGCCATCGCCCGCGCGGCCGCCGCAATGGGAGAGCTCGCCAAGCAGGACAGCGAGCGCATCGAGCGCGTCGTTGCCGCACACGGGCTTCCCACCGACACCGACCTTGACCACGAGACGGTCGTGCGACTCGCGCACTCCGACAAGAAGCGTCACGGAGACGGCGTGAACGTCGTGCTGCCACGCGCCATCGGCTCCGTCGAGGTGCGTCGCATGTCGATGGGCGAGTTCGCTGAGCTCGTCGACGCAGGCTGCGGCACTGCCACCTGCGGAACGACGGCACACCTCGCCTAAACCAGAAGATCCATCCCAAGGAGACACAAGCCCACATGGACGTACAGATAAACCCACGCGAGCTCACGGGCACCATCGACGCCATCGCGAGCAAGTCCATGGCCCACAGGCTGCTCATCTGCGCGGCCCTCTGCCCCGGACCCACCACGATCACGTGCACCACGACCTCGAAGGACATCGAGGCCACCATCGCCTGCCTCGAGGCCCTGGGCGCACGCGTCGTGCGCGAGGGCGACCAGCTCAAGGTCACGCCCATTCCCGGCACCTCGGCCACCGACAACAGGCGCCAGGCAACGACGGGCGCACTGCTCGACTGCGGGGAGTCTGGCTCGACCCTGCGCTTCATGCTGCCCGTGGCCTGCGCCCTTGGCTGCAACGCATCGCTCACGGGCCATGGCCGCCTCGCCGACCGCCCGCTCTCCCCGCTCTACGAGGAGCTCATCGCCGGCGGCTGCGACCTCAGCGAACAGGGCAGCTTCCCGCTCACGACGTCGGGCACCCTGCGCGCCGGGCGTTTCGAGCTGCCGGGCAACGTGAGCTCGCAGTACATCAGCGGCCTTCTGCTCGCGTCGCCCCTGCTCGACGGCCCCTCCGAGGTGTGCGTCACCGAGCCTGTCGAGAGCCGCCCCTACGTAAACCTCACCACGAGCGCCCTGCGCTCCTTTGGCGTGCACGTCGAGGAGATCCGCGACGTCAACGCGGCGGGCCAGCGCGTCACGCGCTTCGTGGTCTCCCCCGCCACCCCCTACACCTCCTGCGGGCAGATCACCGTCGAGGGTGACTGGTCCAACGCCGGCTTCTGGCTGGCCGCGGGCGCCCTGGGCGAGGGCGTGTCCGTGAGCGCCCTTGACCTCGCGAGCCGCCAGGGCGACCGCTCCATGCTCGCCGCGCTCGCCAAGCTCGGCGCCCGCGTCGAGCGCTCGGGCGACACCGCGAGCGTCTCGGCCGGCGCCCCCTGCGCCTGCGAGATGAACGTCTCCGACTTCCCCGACCTCGTGCCGCCCCTGGCCGCCGTGGCCTCGCTCGCCCCGGGCACCACGCGTCTCACGGGCTGCGGCCGCCTGCGCCTCAAGGAGTCCGACCGCATCGAGACCGTGTGCGCCGGCCTCTCGGCCCTGGGAGCCAACATCACGAGCGAGGGCGACGACATCGTCATCGAGGGTCGCGAGGCGCTCGACGGCGGCGAGGTCGACGCCGCGAACGACCACCGCATCGCGATGATGGCCGCCATCGCCGCCACCCGCTGCACCGCGCCCGTGACCATCCACGGCGCCGAGTGCGTGCAGAAGTCCTACCCCGCCTTCTTCGAGGACTACGCCAAGCTGGGTGGCCTCGTGACCAGGGAGGGCTAGCCATGGCGTCATCCATCGGCCACAGCGTTCGCCTCACGATCTTTGGCCAGTCCCACTCCGAGGCCATCGGCTGCACCGTCGAGGGCCTGCCCGCCGGTATCGAGGTCGACCTCGACGAGCTGCAGGGCTTCCTCGAGCGCCGCGCGCCCGGCCGCTCCGACACCTCGACCGCCCGCCGCGAGCCCGACCGCCCTCGCATCCTCTCGGGCCTCGTCGACGGCCACACCTGCGGCGCGCCCCTCTCGGCCATCATCGAGAACACCAACACCCGCAGCCAGGACTACGACGGCCTGCGCCGCGTGCCGCGCCCCGGCCACGCCGACTACCCGGCCTTCGTTCGCTACGGCAACCACCACGACGTAGCGGGCGGCGGCCACTTCTCGGGCCGCCTCACCGCCCCGCTGTGCATCGCGGGCGGCATCGCCCTGCAGGCCCTCGCCGCCATGAACATCCAGGTCGTGGCCCACATCGCCCAGCTCGGCCCCGAGCGCGTGACGGACGCCACCCTGAACGACCTCGCCTATGAACCCATCCAGCGAAAGGCCATCCTCTCAAACGAGCTTCCCTGCATCGACGCCGAGGCTGCCCGCGCCATGCACGAGAGCGTGCTTGCCGCAAAGGGCGAGCTTGACTCCGTGGGCGGCGTCATCGAGTGCGCGGCCTACGGCATGCCTGCAGGCGTGGGCGATCCGATGTTCGACGGCCTCGAGAACCGCATCGCGGCGCTCGCCTACGGCATCCCGGCCGTGAAGGGCGTCGAGTTTGGCGCCGGCTTTGGGGCGGCCGCCCTGCGTGGGTCGCAGAACAACGACCCCTGGCGCGAGAGGGGCGGCGCGGTCGTCGCCACCACCAACAACGCCGGCGGCATCCTGGGCGGCATCTCCACGGGCATGCCCATCGTCTGGCGCGCGGCCGTAAAGCCCACACCCTCGATCGGCAAGCGCCAGGACAGCGTCGACCTCGCCCTGGGCGAAAACGCCGACCTCGTGGTCCACGGGCGCCACGACCCCTGCATCGTCCCCAGGGCCGTGCCCGTCGTGGAGGCGGCCTGCGCGCTCGCCTTGCTCGACGCGCTCGTCGATGACGGCGCCTACGCTGCGCCTGCCGCCGCAACCCTTGAGACCACCACCAAGTAATCCCAGCTAGAACGTTTGGAGCACCATGGCTGACCTCTCAGAAATCCGCAGCCGCATCGACGCCATCGACACCCAGATCTGCGAGCTGTTCGCGCAGCGCATGCAATGCGCGCACGAGGTCGCCGAGTACAAGCGAGCGAGCGGCAAGCCCATCCTCGACCGCGGCCGCGAGCGCGCCAAGCTCGCCGACGTCGCCACGATGGTCCCCGAGAAGCTCCGCGACTACTCGCAGGTGCTCTTCAGTCTCATCATGGAGATCTCGCGCTCCGAGCAGAGCGCCGAGCTCAACAACGAGAGCGAGCTCGCGGACGCCATCGAGAGCGCCATCGCGGGCACGCCCGCGCTCTTCCCGCAGGACGCCTTCGTGGCCTGCCAGGGCGTCGAGGGCGCCTACTCCCAGCACGCCGCCGACCGCCTCTTCAAGCGCGCGAAGATCAGCTACTTCGACTCGTGGGAGGGCGTCTTCCGCGCGGTCGACGAGGGCTTCTGCCGCTATGGCGTGCTGCCGGTCGAGAACTCCACCGCAGGCACCGTCAACCAGGTCTACGACCTCATGATGCGTCACAAGTTCTCGATCGTGCGCTCGGTGCGCATCAAGGTCGACCACAACCTGCTGGCCCTTCCCGGAGCCAAGATTGGCGGCATCACCGACGTCTATAGCCACCAACAGGCCATTGCCCAGTGCAAGGGCTTCCTCGCCCAGCACCCCGAGATGACCGTGCACGTGGTCGAGAACACCGCCGCGGCCGCCAAGATGGTGGCCGAGAGCGGCCGCACCGACGTCGCAGCCCTTTCGAGCCGCAGCTGTGCCGAGCTCTACAACCTGGTGTCCCTCGCCCGCTCCGTGCAGGACTCCGACGCCAACTACACGCGCTTCGCCTGCATCTCCAAGAACCTCGAGATCTACCCCGGCGCCGACCGCACCTCGCTCATGGTCGTGACGCCCAACGACCCGGGCAGCCTCTACAAGGTCCTCGCCCGCTTCTACGCCCTCGACGTGAACCTCCTCAAGCTCGAGAGCCGCCCGATTCCCAACTCGGACTTCGACTTCATGTTCTACTTCGACGTCGACTGCTCGGTGGCGGCGCCCGAGTTCCCCAAGCTCATCGCCTCGCTCGACGACGTCTGCGAGGAGTATCGCTACCTCGGCAGCTACACGGAGCTGGTGTAGGTGGCGGCCGAGAAGGGCGCTGAGCGCGCGCCGCACGCCCCGGTGACCTACGGCCTTCTGGGCCGCACGCTCAAGCAGAGCTGGAGCCCCCAGATCCACGAGGGGCTGGGAACGACCCCCTACGAGCTCATCGAGCTCGAGCCCGACGAGCTTGCCGCGTTCGTGCGCGAGGGCTCCTGGAAGGGCCTCAACTGCACCATCCCCTACAAGCGCGACCTCATCCCGCTCGTCGACGAGCTGCGGCCCACCGCCGCGCGCATCGGCGCCGTCAACACGCTGCTGCATGACGAGCGCGGCCGCATCATCGGCGACAACACCGACATGTTCGGCTTCGCCTGGACGCTCAAGCGCTTCTGCGAGCGGCACCTGGGCGGCCTGGGCGCCATCCAAGGCGCGAAGGCCCTCGTGCTGGGCTCGGGCGGCGCCAGCCGCGCCATCGTCTGCGCACTCGAGGACGTGGGCGCCGTGCCCGTCGTGATCTCGCGCCACGGCGACGAGACCTACGAGGGCGTCGCAACCCGCCACGCGGACGCCGCCCTCATCGTGAACACCACCCCCGTGGGCATGTACCCCAACTGCCCCGCCTCGCCCCTCGACGACGACACCCTCGCCCACATCACGGGGCTGCGCGGCGTCATCGACGTCGTCTACAACCCCGAGCACACGGGCATCATGCTCGCCGCCGAGCGCATGGGCGTGCCCTCCGAGAGCGGACTCGTGATGCTCGTGGGCCAGGCGTGGCTGTCGAGCAGCATGTGGCAGGGACGCGAGCTCGACGAGGGCCTCATCGGCAGCATCAACGAGCGCCTCATGCGCTCGAGCAGAAACGTCGCGCTCATTGGCATGCCGGGCAGCGGCAAGACGAGCGCCGGACGCAACCTCGCCGAGCTTTGCGGCCGCACGTTCGTCGACATGGACGTCAACTTCTCCGAGCGCTTTGGCCGCACCCCCGCCGAGGTCATCGAGACGGACGGCGAGCAGGCCTTCCGCGCGATGGAGACGCAGGCGCTCTCCGAGGTCGCAAGAGGCAGCGGGCTGGTCATCTCGTGCGGCGGCGGCGTCGTGACGCGCCCCGAGAACCGCGACCTGCTCCGCCAGAACTCGACCGTCGTGATGGTCGACCGCAAGCTCGACCAGCTCTCGAGCAAGGGGCGCCCCATCTCGAAGTCGCGCGGCATCGAGGCGCTGGCAGCCGAGCGCATGCCCCTCTACCGCGCCTGGGCAGACGAGGTCGTCGCGTGCACGGGGTCTGCCCGAGGCGACGCGCAGGAGATCATGCGCAGGCTCTCCCTGTAGCGTCTCCGCTTACCCCGCAATATCGTCCGTTGGCGGTTTGTGACCGTTACGACACATTGATAGGCTAAGCCTATTTAACTAGTATGCTTTGAGTATTTTTGCGGCTCGAGGTGCCGCGGGCACCAAGGGAAGGATTTGCACCATGGAGTACAGGGAAGTCGCGGCCAAGATTCTCACCGCCGTGGGAGGAAAGGCAAACGTGAGGCACGTCATGACCTGCCTCACGCGCCTCAGGCTTACCCTGGCAGACAGCTCGCTCGTGACCACGAGCGACATCACCGCCATCCGTGGCGTGCTGGGCGTCGTGCCGCACGGCAACACCGGCATCGAGGTCGTGCTTGGCCCCGCCGCGATCGAGGGCGTGTCGCGCGAGTTCGCGCTGCAGTCCGGCGTGGGCGTCGGCGACCCCGCGGGCACCTGCGACAACCCCTTCGAGTCCATCCCCACCGACAAGATTGTCGAGAAGGCCCTGGGCAAGTCAGAGAAAGACGACAAGCCCAAGAGCCGCGTCGTCATCACGCCGGGCCACCGCAGCTCCTACCGCGCCCAGCAGCGCGCCGCCATCAACGACGAGCGCCTGGGCAAGGAGGACCTCGACGCGCTGCGTGCCTTCCTCGACGACGGCTCCAAGACCTCGAAGGTCGCCGCCTCGCCCGAGAAGCGCGGCCGCGCCCTGCTCGTCATCAACGGCCCCAACATCAACATGTTGGGCATCCGCGAGCCCGCCATCTACGGCAAGGCCGACTACGCGGCGCTCGTGCGCACCTGCAAGGCGGCGGCCGCCGAGGCGGGCTTTGCCAACGTCCGCTGCTTCCAGAGCAACCACGAGGGCGCCATCGTCGACGAGATCCAGGCGGCCCTTGGCACCTATGATGGCATCGTGATGAACCCTGCCGCCTACACGCACACCTCGGTCGCCATCCTCGACGCCCTCAAGGCCGTGCAGATTCCCTGCGTCGAGGTCCACATCTCAAAGGTCGAGGAGCGAGAGGACTTCCGCCAGGTCTCCTACGTGCGCAAGGCCTGCTTCGAGACGATCACCGGCCTGGGCATCGAGGGCTACCGCAAAGCCATCCTCGACATGGCCGCCCACCTCGGGATGTAGCCGCTAGCACCCCATCTGCCTAGCAAAGGACCCGCCTCCCACGGTGCATCCGGGAAGGCGGGTCTACTCATATTCTGTGAATGCAAGACGATTGGCGACGGTTTCGCGCGTGACGGGTCGCCAAACGGGCCAGGGGCTCCCCAGCCCTACATGTGGTGGGTGCCAAAGACCTCGCCATCGCTCCAGATCACGATGTCGCCGGCGGGGTTGTCGGCCGTGGCCGTGGCGCGCGTCGCTGCCAGGTCGATGAGGCGCTGGTTGGCAGAGCCGCGAAAGCGCAGCGTGATGTCCTTCTCGGCCTCGATGAAGGGACCGTCGACCAGCACGTCGATGCCGTCAAGCAGGCGGTCCGTGACGCCCTCGACATAGCGGCGGCCGCCTGGAACGAGGTCGCGGTCGTAGACGTAGCCGGTGTAGCACCAGACGTCCTTGTCGGGCAGCTCGAGGGCAACGCGCTCGACGATCTGCACAAGCTCGGCCTGGTGCTCGGGCTCCATGGGGTCGCCACCCAGAAGCGACAGGCCGCGGATGTAGCTGGGGCGCAAACTCTCGATGATGCCGTCGACGACCTCGCGGGTCACGGGCAGGCCGTAGTCGAAGTCCTGGGCCTCGCCGTTGAAGCAGCCCGGGCAGTGCACGCGGCATCCCGAGACGAACAGGGAGGTCCGCACGCCAACGCCGTTGGCGATGTCGCAGTACTTGATGGCGCCATAGTTCATGCGCAATGTCCCTTCGCAGAGGCCCGGCCCAGGCGAACTACGTCAATCGGGCGGCCCCGCGAGTCACGTCGCGAGGCCGCCCGAGCTAGTTCAAACAGTTGTAGAGCTTACTACTAAAGGTGCAGGACGCGGTCGCGAATCTCCTCGGTGCGGCCCTGGTTCCAGAACTGCGTGCCAATGTAGCCGCAGGTGCGACGGGCAACGTTGAGCTTGCTCTGATCGCGGTTGCCGCAGTGCGGGCACTCCCACACGAGCTTGCCGTCGTCCTCCACAATCTTGATCTCGCCGTCGTAGCCGCACACCTGGCAGTAGTCGCTCTTGGTGTTGAGCTCGGCGTACATGATGTTGTCGTAGATGTAGTGCAGCACACTCATGACGGCCTCGAGGTTGTCCTGCATGTTGGGCACCTCGACGTAGGAGATGGCTCCGCCCGGCGACAGGCGCTGGAACTCACTCTCGAACTTGAGCTTGGTGAACGCGTCGATGTTCTCGCGCACGTTGACGTGGTAGGAGTTCGTGATGTAGCCGTGGTCGGTGATGTCCTCGACCACGCCGAAGCGGCGCTGGAGGCACTTGGCGAACTTGTAGGTGGTCGACTCGAGCGGCGTGCCGTAGAGCGAGTAGTCGATGTTCTCGGCAGACTTCCACTCGGTGCACTTGTCGTTCATCTTCTGCATGACCGAGAGGGCAAACGGAGTGGCCTCGGGTTCGGTGTGCGAGTGGCCCGTCATGTACTTGACGCACTCGTAGAGGCCGGCGTAGCCCAAGCTGATCGTGGAGTAGCCACTGTAGAGCAGCGGGTCGATCGTGGCGCCCTTGGGCAGGCGGGCCAGCGCGCCGTACTGCCACAGGATGGGCGCGGCGTCGGACAGAGTGCCCTTGAGACGCTCGTGGCGGCAGCGCAGGGCCTTGTGACACAGCTCTAGGCGCTCCTCGAAAATCTTCCAGAACTTGTCGACGTCGCCGCCGGAGGACAGCGCCACGTCGGGCAGGTTGATGGTGACGACGCCCTGGTTGAAGCGCCCGTAGTACTTGGGCTTGCTGGGGTCGTAGTTGAGCGCGTGGGCCACGTTGTCAAAGCCGTTGCCCGAGCGGTCGGGCGTCAGGAAGCTGCGGCAGCCCATGCAGGTGTAGCAGTCGCCCTCGCCTGGCTTCTCGCCCGCGGAGAGCTTGAGCTCGCGCATCTTCTTCTCGGAGATGTAGTCGGGCACCATGCGCTTGGCCGTGCACTTGGCGGCGAGCTCGGTGAGGTAGTAGTACTTCTGGCCGGGCTCGATGTTGTCGCCCTCGAGCACGTAGATGAGCTTGGGGAACGCGGGCGTGATCCACACGCCGGCCTCGTTCTTGACGCCCTCGTAGCGCTGGCGCAGCGTCTCCTTGATGATGAGCGCGAGGTCGTGCTTCTCCTGGGCGCTGCGGGCCTCATTGAGGTACATGAAGACGGTCACGAACGGCGCCTGGCCGTTGGTGGTCATGAGGGTCACGACCTGGTACTGAATTGTCTGGACGCCGCGGCGGATCTCGTCGACAAGGCGGTTCTCGACCACGTCGCGAACCTTCTGCTCGGAGGCCTCGACGCCAAGCTCCTCGAGCTCGCGCAGGACCTCGCGACGAATCTTCTGGCGGCTGACCTCGACGAACGGGGCGAGGTGCGTGAGCGAGATGGACTGGCCGCCGTACTGCGAGGAGGCCACCTGGGCGATGATCTGCGTGGCGATGTTGCAGGCCGTCGAGAAGCTGTGGGGCTTCTCGATGAGGGTGCCCGAAATGACGGTGCCGTTCTGCAGCATGTCCTCGAGGTTCACGAGGTCGCAGTTGTGCATGTGCTGGGCGTAGTAGTCAGAGTCATGGAAGTGGATGATGCCCTCGTTGTGAGCCTGCACGACGTCTTCGGGCAGCAGCATACGCATCGTGAGGTCCTTGGAGACCTCGCCGGCCATGTAGTCGCGCTGGACGGAGTTGACCGTGGGGTTCTTGTTGGAATTCTCCTGCTTGACCTCTTCGTTGTTGCACTCGATGAGCGACAGGATCTTGTCGTCCGTCGTGTTGTTCTGGCGCTTGAGGCCCTGCACGTAGCGGTAGGTGATGTAGTTGCGCGCAACGGAGAAGGCGCCCTTGGCCATGATCTGGTCCTCGACCATGTCCTGGACCTCCTCGACCGTGACGGTGTGGCCGCACACGGAGGCCTCCGCCTCGACGGCGTCGCCCGCGTCAACGATCTGGGCGTGGGTGAGGCGCTGCTCCTCGGGCACGGTGATGTTGGCGCGCTCAATCGCCGCGACGATCTTGCCGACATCAAACGTTACCTCTGAGCCATTACGCTTCACGATCTTCATGAGACGTCTCCCTAGCCATCATCGAGCGCGACAACCGGCGTTGCTGGCGGCCGCGCATGGTGTTGCGTTGCGCCCTCCCCGAGGAGGGCCGCCATTAGATACTACGTTAACCATTGGGCAATTCCAGTCTTGACATTGCCCAAGATATACAAGTTAGGTGGCCCTAGAAGTTCACATGCCACAATATGTTGTGTTTTATCAAAATGAGGCCAACAAACGCGCAGGTAGAGCCATTCGACCGATTGCCCGCCTTGTCGTACCATATGTAGGTCGAATCTCGAACGTCCCACCACCGCTTGCACACATCGCCGGGCGGCGGTGCGTACCAACACACAGGAGGATCACATGCCCAACGAGGGAAGCTACGAGGTCGCCCAGAAGCGCAGCGACGCCATTCGCGCCGACCTCCCCAACAACCCCGGCAACTACGTCATGCTCACTGGCGACCGCCCCACGGGCCGTCTGCACCTGGGCCACTACTTCGGCACGCTCAAGGGCCGTGTCGAGCTGCAGAACATGGGCGTGCGCACCAACGTCCTCATCGCCGACTACCAGGTCATCACCGACCGCGACACCACGGCCAACATCCAGGACAACGTCTACAACATGGTCATGGACTACCTTGCCTGCGGCATCGACCCCGACAAGACGATGATCTACACGCACTCCGCGGTGCCCGCCGCCAACCAGCTCATGCTGCCGTTCCTGTCGCTCGTCTCCGAGGCCGAGCTGCAGCGCAACCCCACGGTCAAGGCCGAGATGGAGGCAAGCGGCCACGAGCTCACGGGCCTTCTGCTCACCTACCCGGTGCACCAAGCCTGCGACATCCTGTTCTGCAAGGGCAACGTCGTGCCCGTCGGCCGTGACCAGCTGCCCCACATCGAGCTCACGCGCCTCATCGCGCGCAAGTTCAACGCGCGCTACGGCAAGGTGTTCCCCGAGGTCGACGCCCTGCTCTCCGACGTGCCGCTGCTGCCAGGCCTCGACGGGCGCAAGATGTCCAAGAGCTACGGCAACGCCATCTCGATCTCGATGACGCCCGAGGAGACGGCCAAGCGCATCAAGAAGAGCACGACCGACTCCGAGCGCCTCATCACGTTTGACCCCGAGAAGCGCCCCGGCGTCTCCGGACTCATCTCCACGGCCGCAATCTGCACGGGCCGCGACCCTCGCGAGATTGCCGACGAGATTGGCATGGGCGGTTCCGGCGCGCTTAAGAAGTACGTCACCGGCGCGGTCAACGACTACTTCGCCCCCATCCGCGAGCGCCGTCACCAGTTCGAAAACGACCTCGACTACGTGAAGGACGTCCTGCACGAGGGCAACCGCCGCGCCAACGAGGTCGCTAACCAGACGCTCGCCGAGGTGCGCGAGGCCATGGGCATGGTCTACTAGCGGTTGAAACACTCACCATGCTACACAAAGGGGCGGCCCGCGCGACTGGTTCGTGCGGGCCGCCCCTCGCTTGTGAGCAGCAATCGAATGCCGGCGCCGCGGCCGCGCGCCCCAGCAAGCTAAGCTCGCAGGCGGCGAGCCGAGCATCACGTCGCCTACTGCTCCGAGGCATCGCCCTCGGAGAAGAGCACGCTCTCGACGATCTCGCAGGCGTCGGCGATGCAGCCCGGGCAGCTGCGAAGCATGCCGTGGTCGCAGTCGATGCCCTTGAGCTCGTGGCAGGTGGTGGAGCCGTTCTTGTCATCAAAGGCAGCGAGAATCCGCTGCGAGAGCTCATAGCAGGTCTTCTTGGAGGCCGGCTTGTCGAGGTTGCCGTCGCTCGCGACGAGGCCGGCGAGGTAGACGGCACCGGACAGCGCACCGCACGTGCCCCTCATGCCACCCATGCCGCGGCCAAAGGCCTCCATGCTGCGGAAGGCCTCGCGCTCATCGACGCCCACGAGGTCGGCATAGGTGCAGGCGATGGCCTGGGCGCAGTTGTAGCCCTTGCGGTGCAGCTCGTCGGCGCGCTCGATCCTGGATTCCATAGTCATCTCCCCTACTGTGCGTCTGCGGGCAGCAGGCCCATGCCAAGCTTCTTGCCGCCCATAACATGCATGTGGAAGTGCATTACGGTCTGGCCCGCGTCGGCGCCTGCGTTGGAGATGACGCGGTAACCGCTCTCATCAATGCCCTCGCTCTTGGTGACCTCGTCGATTGCGTGGGCCACGGCAGCGAGTGTCTCAGCGGGAACGCCGTCGCAGATGTTGGCGTAGTGCTTCTTGGGAATCACGAGCACGTGGGTGGGCGCCTGCGGGTCGAGGTCGCGGAAGGCGATGACCTGGTCGTCCTCGTAGACGGTGGTCGAGGGGACCTCGTGGTTGGCGATCTTACAGAAGATGCAGTCGGACATGGGTGCTCCTTGCTGAACGAGGGTGGCTAGTTGTTTGCCGAGGCGTCGGTGGTGTCGGGCACCGCGACCTCGGAGGTGCTGTCGAGAAGAACCTGGACCTTCTGCTCGGCGTTGTTCAGGCGCTCGCGCAGGCTGCGCAGCAGCTCCACGCCACGGGCGTAGCGCTCCAGCGCGTCCTCGAGCTCCAGGTCACCGCCCTCGAGCTGACGCACGACGCGCTCGAGCTCGACGGAGGCCTCCTTGAACGTGAGGTCCTCGACCTTCTTGTCAGTGTTCTCGAGCGCCATGCGCCCTCCTATCCTTGTGGCCGCACGCGCGGCCTGTCTCAAATCCTACTCCTGCATAGCGGCGGGTGTGGTCTCGGTGACCGTGGCAGCGAACGAGCCAGAGCCCACGCGCACGCTCACCGAATCTCCCGGCGAGAGGGTGGCCGCGTCGGTCACGACATGACCGACCTCGTCGCGCGCGATGGCGTAGCCACGACCCAGCACCTTGAGGGGCGAGAGAGCATCGAGCGTGGCCGCGAGGCTCGCGACCCTGACCTCGTGGGGACGCACGATGCGCGGGGCGATGCTGGCAAGGCGGCCGCCCAACCCCTCGACCTCGCGGCCCGCACGCTCGAGATTGCGCGGCAGGGCGTCGAGCAGGCGCTGCTCGGCTTGGATGAGCTGGGCCTCGCGATCGCTCACGATGGTCTCGGGGCTCGAGAGGCAGCGGCGCGACGCCATCGACTCGACGTTGAGACGCTCGTGGGAGAGGCGGGCTCGGACGGAGCGCTCCATGAGCTCGCCCTGCTGGCCCGTGGCGCGGTGCGCGCGGTCGAGAATGACCTCCATCGAGCGCGAGAGGCGCTCGCGGCGCGTGTTGATGGAGTCCACGATCTCGTCCAGGGCGGGGGCCACGCTCTCGGCGGCCCCCGTGGGAGTCGAGGCGCGACGGTCGGACACGTCGTCGACGATGGGGTTGTCGGGCTCATGGCCGATGCCCGTGACGACGGGCACGGGGCAGGCGGCGACGGCGCGGCACAGGGTCTCGTCGTTGAAGGTCATGAGGTCCTCGTAGGAGCCGCCTCCACGCACGAGCAGGATGCAGTCGGGCCTTGCCGCCGCGGCCACCTCGAGCGCGCGGATGATGTCTTGCGGGGCCCCCTCGCCCTGGATGCGCGTGCCCACCACCTGAATCTCCACCAGACGGTTGCGGCGCAGCAGCGTGCGCTTCACGTCGTCGAGGACGCTGCCAGACAGCGACGTCACAACACAGACCCGCGTGCAGAAGCGCGGGATGGGGCGCTTGCGCGCGGGGTCTGCGAGCCCCTCGGCCTTGAGCTTGGCGCGCAGGGCCTCGACCTGGCGCTGCAGCGGGCCCTCGCCCGCAACGGCGATGCGCTTTGGCAGAAACGACAGCTCGCCCTTGCCGGGATATACGTCGAAGTTGCCCCACATGTCGAGCTTGAGGCCGTCCTTGAGCTCAAAGCCGCACTTGGCGTAGGTCCACTTCCAGACCTTGACACTCATGACGGCGCTCTCGTCCTTGACCTGGAAGTAGCAGTGGCCACTGCGCGCGTTGGGACCCCTGAAGCCCGTGACCTCGCCCTCGACGAGCATGGACCCCAGCGAGCTCACCGCGTCGTTGACGCTGGCGACGGCCTCGGTGACGGTGAGGGCGTCGGAGTTGTCAACAGCCTGCGACACCGTGCGGGCGCCGCGCATGTCTGCCGTGGTCCAGGCCACTAGTCGTCACTCCTGCCCTGGGCGCGGGCGATGTAGTAGAGCAGCTGCAGCACCGAGACGAGCGCCGCGGCCACGTAGGTAAGGGCGGCGGCCGTGAGCACCTTCTTGGCGCCGCGGACGGCCTGAGGTCCCAAGCCACTGCGCTCGATGTAGGCGACGGCACGACGCGAGGCGTCGAACTCGACCGGCAGCGTCACGATCTGGAACAGAACCGAGAAGGCGAAGAGCGCGATGGCGAGGGTGAGCAGGCCCGCCTGCCCCACGGCCATGCCCAAGATGAACACGAGGACCCAGGCGTTGGAGGTGAAGTTCACGACGGGCACGAGTGCCGAGCGAATCTTGACCGGCACGTAGTTGCGCGCGCGCTGCACGGCGTGGCCCGCCTCGTGGCAGGCGACCGCCGCGCTCGCGACCGAGCCGCCATGCAGGTTGGCGCTCGACAGGTGAAGCACGTTGGTGCGGGGATCGTAGTTGTCGGTGAGCTCGCCACCGATGCTCTCGATGCCCACGCCGCCGACGTTTTGGTCGGACAGCATGCGGCGCGCAACGTCTGCGCCGGTGATGGTGCCGTCGAGCGGCACCTTGCTCCACTTGGCGTAGGTCGACTTGATGTAGCCCTGTGTGGCAACGCCCAGGATCGTCGAGATGATGACGAGGGCTAGGTAGAGCGGGTCATAGCCAAAGCCGTATCCGTAGTACATGTGACCACCTTTCTTCTGTGGGGAAGTATCTACCCAACCTCGGACACTAAACGCGGCGTCCGGGAGGGGCGGCGCCTCCCCTACAGAATCTCGACGCGACCGTCCTTGACCGTGAGGCCGCAGGAGCCTCCCAGCAGCTCCTCGAGGCGCCTTCCGGCGAGCTCGTAGCGCCAGCCGCTGGCAAGCGAGGCGCCCTCGCGGCCGCTCATGAAGTCGACCAGCTCGTCTCGCGTGGCGATGAGCTGGGTGGCCACGCCGCTGCGCTCGGAGATGATGCGCAGCATCGCGTACATGAGGTCGACGACGCTCTCCTGCTCGCCCGAAGGGCGGCTGCGCTTGGGAAGCGACGGAAGCTGTGAGGCGGGGCGCGCGACACCGCGCGAGACGGCGTGAAGCAGCGCCGCGGAGTCGCGCTCGGAAAGCTGCTCGGTGCCGCGGATGCGACGCAGGCGACCCTCGTCGGCAGGGGCGCGCCGGCAGAGCTCGACCACCACCTCGTCGGCGAGCACCCACTTGCGCGGGATGTCACGCTTGGCGGCCATGCTCTCGCGCCATGCGCAGACCTCCTGGGCCACGGCGAGCTGCTTTCTGGTGAGCGAGCTCACGCGCTTGAGGTGCTTGTAGGCCTCCATGGGCTCGTGGCGATAGTGCGAGGGGTCGAGCAGCGACTGCATCTCGGGCAGCACCATCGACAGGCGGTCGCGCTCGACGAGCTCGGCCTTCATCTGGTCGTAGATGCCCGGCAGGTAGCGCACGTCGTCCTCGGCGTAGACGAGCTGCTCGGGGTCGAGCGGTCGGCGCGACCAGTCGGTGAGGCTCTCGGCCTTGGGAAGGTGCACGCCGGTGTAGGCCTCGACGAGCGCGCCGTAGCCCAGCTGCATGCGGTGGCCCAGGAAGGCCGCGGCGAGCTGCGTGTCGAACATGGGGCTGGGCACGCAGCCCATGGCCCCGTCGATAACCTCGAGGTCCTGCGAGCAGGCGTGGAGCACCTTGACGATGCGGTTGTCACGGAAGAGCCGCGCGATGGGCTCGAGGTCGTCGATGGCGAGCGGGTCAACCGCGGCGATGTTGTCGGGCGAGGTGGCGAGCTGGATGAGGCAGAGGCGCGGACGGTAGGTGCGCTCGCGCAGGAACTCGGTGTCGACGGCGAGCACGGAACTCTGGGACGCCTGCTCGCAGAAGCGCTCGAGCTCCTCGGTTGTGGAGATGAACAAGACGCGACCTCTCAGCCCCGCCGGACGGTGAGGGGGCGGGGCGAAATCGGCTACCATGGCATGCGTGCCGCAAATGGGCACACAGATAGGAGGATACCATGCGCTGCCTCATCGTTCATAACCCACGCTCGGGCTTTGGCTCCGACGCCGTGTTTGCCTTCGAGCGCGAGCTCGTGGCGGCGGGCGATGAGTGCGTGCTGCGCGTGCTGGGCGAGGAATGCAACAACGAGGAGGTCCTGGCAGACGCCGAGGGCTTCGACGTCGTGGTCCTCTCAGGCGGCGACGGCACGGTCTCGAACCTGCTCTACGCGCTGAGGGGCCGCTCGGTCGACACCTGCGTGTTCCCCTCGGGCACCGCGAATCTCCTGTTCGCAAACATCGGCAACTCAGCCGAGCCCGCCGCCCTCGCGCGCGCCTGCCGCTGGGGCAACGTCGCGACCTGCGACCTGGGCGAGGCGCGTTGGGACCACGACGGGGCGAGCGTCACGCGCGGCTTCTCGATCATGGCGGGCACCGGCTTCGACGCCGAGCTCATGACGGCGGCCGCCCCCAACAAGAAGGCCATGGGCGAGGCCGCCTACTTCATGGCAGCCCTCGCCGACCCCAAGCCCAGGAGCATCCACTACACCATCGAGGTCGACGGCAAGGTCCACGAGCGCGACGGCATCGCCTGCCTCGTGGCCAACAACGCCATGATCCAACTCGACATGGAGATCGTGCCCGACTGCACGATGGACGACGGCATGCTCGACGTCATCGTGCTCGAGGCGAGCTACACCGCCGAGCTGCTGCGACCGCTCGTGCGCGGACTGCTCGACCCCAAGGGCCGCACCAAGCGCCCCACCCTTGAGACCTTCCGTGGGCGCAGCATCTCCATCACGGCATCGGAGCCGGTTCCCATGCAGGTCGACGGCGAGGTACTGGGCATCCAGGTGACCCACTGGGACGCCAACGTTTTCGAGGGCGCCAACAACCTCATCGTGGACGACCTGAGTCGCTACCACCCCTCAAGCCCCCGCACCAAGCCGCGCTACCCCGTGGCCGCCGAGCTCGCCTTCCCCGAGTAGGGGGCGCGCGACCCGCGCATGCAGATACGGATGGACCAAACGGACGAGGCCCCGTCGCGCAGCGAGCGCGGTGGGGCCTCTCATGTTGAGCGGGAGCAACAACGGTTGGGCGAAGGTCTACTTGGTGCCCACCGTGGCCGTGGAGAGGGCGATGCCCTCGAGGTACTTGCCGTACTCGGTCTTGGCAATCTTGGAGGCGAGGCTCAGCAGCTGCGCGCGACCGATCCAACCCTTGCGGTAGGCAATCTCCTCGATCGAGGCGATCTTGGTGCCCGTGGACTGCTGCACGACGCGGATGAACTCGCCGGCGTGGAACAGGTCGTCGACCGTGCGGGGGCTGAACCACGCGAAGCCCTCGGGAAGCATCGTGGTGTAGAGCTGCTTGTGGTCAAGGTAGATCTGGTTAAGGTCCGTGATCTCGAGCTCGCCGCGCGCGGAGGGCTTGAGGGTCTTGGCGTACTCGACGACCTTCTCGTCGTAGACGTATAGGCCCGTGGCCACGTAGTTGGTGCGGGCCTCCTCGGGCTTCTCCTCGATGTAGTTAACCTTCTTGGTGGCGTGATCGAAGTCGATGACAGCATAGGACTCGGGGTGCTTGACCTGGTAACCAAAGACCGTGGCACCCTTCTTGCGGTTGATAGCCTCGGCGAGATTCTGATCGAAGCCGGAGCCATAGAAGATGCTGTCGGCCAGGATCAGGGCAACGCGGTCGCCATCGATGAAGTCCTCGCCGATGAGGAAGGCCTGGGCAATGCCGTCGCGGCTCTCCTGGGCCTTGTACTGGATGTTCATGCCCAGCTGGGAACCATCGCCAAAGTGGGCCTCGTAGGAGGCCATGTCCTGCGGGTTCACGATGAAGAGCACGTCGCGGATGTCGGCCTTCATGAGCGTAGCGAGCGAGTAGTACACGAGCGGCTTGTCATAGATGGGCAGCAGGTGCTTGGAGCCCGAGAACGTCATGGGGTAGAGGTGAGTGCCGAAGCCTCCGGCAAGAACGATGCCCTTCATTGCGATGAGCCTCCTAGGATTGAGTGCATAGGTGCAAGTCTCAGTCGCAAGTATACCGCGAGCGGGGCGGGGCTGAGGGGACACCTCGGCACCTCGCCTGTGGTGGGTGCGCGCGGTATACTGAATGCGTATGTGACGTTTTACCAAGGAGGACTCCTACATGTCCGACACCACGAAGCCCGTACGCGTGCGCTTTGCGCCCTCCCCCACCGGCAAGCTCCACGTGGGCGGCGCCCGAACGGCAATCTTCAACTGGGCCTTTGCCCGCGCCAACCACGGCACCTTCATCCTGCGCATCGACGACACGGACCCCACCCGCTCCACCGACGAGAACACGCAGATCATCCTGCGCGCCATGCGCTGGATGGGCCTCGACTGGGACGAGGGTCCCGACGTGGGCGGCGACTTTGGCCCCTACGTCCAGACCGAGCGCCTCGAGATGTACAAGGCCGCTGCCAAGAAGCTGTGGGACGAGGGCCGCGCCTACCCCTGCTTCTGCACGCCCGAGCAGCTCGCCGCCGACCGCGAGGCCGCTGCCGCCCGCAAGGACCCCTTCCAGGGCTACCAGCGCCGCTGCCGCAACCTCGACCCTGCCGAGGCCAAGGCCCGCATCGAGGCCGGCGAGCCCTACGTGCTGCGCATCAAGGTTCCCGAGGACCGTGGTGACGTCGTGATCCACGACGCGGTGCACGGCGACGTCACCTTTGACGCCAAGGAGCTCGACGACTTCGTGATCTTCCGCTCCGACGGCACCCCCACCTACAACTTCGCCACCGTCGTCGACGACGCGGCCATGGGCATCACCCACGTCATCCGCGGCGACGACCACCTCTCCAACACCCCGCGCCAGGTCATGGTCTACGAGGCCCTGGGCGCCCCCGTGCCCGTCTTTGCCCACATCTCGATGATCCTGGGCGCAGACGGCAAGAAGCTCTCCAAGCGCCATGGCGCCACGAGCGTCGAGGAGTTCCGCGACGAAGGCTACCTGCCCGACGCCTTCGTGAACTACCTGGCCCTCCTTGGCTGGTCGCCCGACGGCGAGACCACGATCGTCCCGCGCGACGTGCTGGCGAACACCTTCTCGCTCGACCGCGTCTCCAAGAACCCCGCGACCTTTGACCCGGCCAAGCTCGACTGGATCAACGCCGAGTACCTCGCCAACATGTCCGACGAGGACTTTGCCGAGAAGATCATGGTTCCCGAGCTCGTCGAGACCGGCCTCATGGCCGAGGGCGACCGCAGCCAGGACTGGCTGCTCACGCTCGCGAGCGTCGTGAAGCCGCGCACCAAGCACCTGGGCGACGTAGCTGGCATCTGCTCGATGGTGTTTGGCACCGCCGAGACCCTCGCCTACGAGGAGAAGGCCGTCTCCAAGGGCCTCGCCAAGGAGGGCATGGCGGCCGTGCTCGACGCCGCCCACGCCGCCCTCGAGGCCATCGAGGAGTCCAGTTGGAACGCCGAGGCTATCGATGCCGCGCTCGAGGTCCTGCCCGAGCAGCTCGACGCCAAGAAGCGCCTCGTCTTCCAGGCCATCCGCGCCGCCGAGTGCGGCAACCTCGTGAGCCCGCCGCTGGGCGTTGTCATCGAGCTCGTGGGCAAGGCGGACGCCCTTGCCCGCCTCGAGCGCGCCCGCACGATGGCCCTGTAGCAGGCAGCACATACCCCGCACAAAACGAGCGCCCCGAGCCACATGGTTCGGGGCGCTCGTTTTGCGTTGAAGATCATGCGAAAGCCTCGGGTTGGGCGGCGGCGAAGTAATCCAGATACGTACGGAGCGCCTGGGATGTCGCCTCGCAAGAGCCGGAGTCAACGGAGTCGAGGCGCAAAATAAATTGGCCGGCATGGGGCATACCCTGATAGCCTATGGGTCACAGCTACTTGGAGGCCTTCTTGGTCGAGGAGGAGGCGCCGCCCGTCTTCTTCTTGACGACGTACTTGCCGTGCGAGGTCGTGGGCTTCACGGTGACGGCCCCGCGCTTGGGCGCGCGACGTCCACCGCGGCCCGTCCAGCGCTGGGCGCGATGGTAGATGCTCTCGCGGTGAGAGCTCTTGAGGCCGATCATCGGGAGCGCGGCGAAGGTGGGCAGGAAGAACGTGACCACGCGCCACACGAGAAATCCCGCCGTGGCGGACGAGCCCAGCATGGGGCCAAAGAACAGTGCGAAGCCTCCCTCGGCGCCGCCGGTGCCGCCCGGCAGAGGCACGGCGGTCGAGACGAGCTGGACCATCGAGCCAGCCGCGAGGCAGGTAAGGAAGTCCGCCTCGATGCCAAAGGCGTTCAGGACGAACCACGGGATCATGTAGAGGAATGCGAGCTGCGTCATCGTGATGAGGAGGGTGAGCACCATGTCGGGGACGTTGGCGGCGCTGCGGCGGAAGGCGGTGGAGAACTGCGACACTTGGACGTTGATCATCTCGTCCCACTTGTCGTAGTTCTTGATCCAGCCGTGGCCATTCGCCCACGACAGAAGCGAGCTGCCCACACGACGCACGAAGTTGGGGCACAGGCACACGACGAAGAGGAACAGCAACTCGATGGCATGGCCCGCGAAGACGAGCAGGTTGAGCAGTACGATGTCGCCATAGCTCGAGAGGAAGAAGCCGAGCTTTGCCCACAGCATGATCGCAGCGAAGAGCACCACGCCAAACTGGAACATGATGAAGCGCGTGAACTGTGTGGCTGACGCCGCGCCCACCGAGAGGCCCGCCTTCGTGAGCTGATAGATCTGAGAGGGCAGGGCGCCCATCTGCATGGGCGTGAGGTTGCCGAAGAAGTTGCCGGAGGCCTCTACGGCCATGAGGTCGCGAAAGCCCACCGGGGAGTCGTGGTCGAGGTAGACGGCCGTGACGTAGGCAAGGGTGCCCAGCATGAAGTACATGCAGATGCAGATGACGGCGCCAACGAGCCAGGGATACTCGACGTTGTGGAAAGCCTCGACGAACTGGCCGATCTGCCCCGAGAAGAACAGGAACGCCACGTAGGCGGCAAACACGAGGCCGATGAACTGGGCCCCACGGGCCGCCTGCTTCTTGTCGGGGTCCGCGGGCTTCTCGTCCGCGCCCTTCTTGGAGCGCGAGCGCACGGGGGCACCGGCGACGCGCGGCTTGGGAGCCCTGGCCCTATGGGAAGCCGCAGAGGTGGAGGGCTTCTCAAAAGCCTCGGTAGCTGCGGTCTTGCCGTTGTCTGGAGTGTTTGCCATAGGGTCCCTCACGTTATGCGAGCCCAAGGGCCCAAGCTGCATATCTGTTGAATTTTACCCCCGTGGCCAAGCGTCTCCGCAGGTTACATAGCATCTGCACCGCAACGAGAAGGGGCCCGCCGCAAACGACGAGCCCCAAAGACTTGATATGAGAGTTCGAGCTACTCGGTCGCCGAGTCGCCGGTGGCGTCATCCGCCTGGGAGCACCGGGCGCACTGCACCGCGGCGACCTTGGTGCGATAGGCCGCGGCGAGGATGTCAACGCAGCCCTGACGGCCAAAGCGGGCACGGTTCACCACGATGTCCTTCTCGGCATGCAGGGACCACTTGCCCGCCGAGTAGCGCTTGTAGAAGAGCTCGCGGGCGCGCTGCATGCGCTTGACGAGCTTCTTGGCCTTCTTGTCGGTGATGCCGCGCTTGGCGCGCACGATCTCGACGCGGGCGTCGAGCGGAGCCGTCACGAGCACCGAGATGCGGTTGGGGTTATCGCGCAGGATGTAATCGGACAGGCGGCCCTCGATGATGCAGCTCTGCGTGGAGCCCAGGTCGCGGATGACGCCCTCCATCTGCTTGAAGAGCTTGTCGGCCGCCGAGCGCGTGTCGACGCGGTCGGGCAAGAAGGCCGCGACCTCAGCGGACAAGCTCTCGTCGTAGGCGGCGATCTGGTCGGTCGTGACGCCCGCGCGCATCGAGGCGCGCACGAGAATCTCGTTGTCGTACAGCGGGATGCCCAGCTCGCAGGAAAGCATCTTTCCGATCTCGTGGCCCTCGGCGCCAAAGTCGCGAGCGATCGTGATGACGACGGGGTAGGTGCACGTGTCGGGGCTGACCTCGACGAGGTTGTTCTGGTTCTCAGCCATGGGAGTCTCCTTACGCGGCGACCGCACGGCGCTGGTAGGCGCGCACGATGAGCGAGATGCCAAAGTTCAGGGCGAAGTACAGCAGGAAGACGAAGCCATAGACAAGCAGCACGTCATTGAGGCTCGTGGTCTTGGCCATGACGACCTTCGAAGTGTACATGAACTCGGCCACATTGATGCCGGCAAGGTAGGAGCTGTCCTTGATGACCGTGGTGCATTGGCTGAACAGGGCGGGAATAATCGTCTTGAAAGTCTGGGGCAGGATGATGAGCCTCATCGTGGCGAAGAAGCCAAAGCCCTGCGACGTTGCGGCCTCGAACTGGCTCCTGGGGATGGCGTTGAGGCCGCCGCGCACGATCTCTGCCATGACCGCCGAGGTGAAGATCGTGAAGGCCAAGACGGAGATCACGACGTCGTTGCCCTTGACGGTGAAGTAGATGAACAGGATCCACAAAAGGTTAGGCGTGCAGCGGAACAGCTCGATGTAGGCGCTCACGAGCAGGCGCAGCGGGCGCGGCGCGTAGGACTTCACGAGGGCCAGGATAGTGCCAAAGACGAGCGAAAAGATGATGGCAAAGAAGGAAATGACAAGCGTCTTGCCAAAGCCGCCGAGCATGAAGCTCACGTTCTCGGGGGTAAAGATCTCCATCGGGCTACGCCTCCTTCGCGGGCTCGGGCGTCACGCCGGGGATGACCTTGGCGCGGGGGCGACGCTTGGAGCGGCTCTCGAGCCACTGGACCAGGATCGCCAGCGGGAAGCAGATGAGGAAGTACAGCACGCAGGCCATGATGTAGCCCTGTAGGTAGCCGTAGGTCGAGACAAAGTTGTCGGCGTTGTACATGAGGTCGCCGCCGGCGATGAGGGCAAGCACCGAGGTGTTCTTCACGAGGTTGAGCGCCTGGTTGCACAGCGGGGGCAGGATGACCTTGAACGTCTGCGGGAGCACGATGTAGGCGTAGGACTGCAGGCGCGAGAAGCCCTGCGACAGCGCCGCCTCGAACTGGCCGCGTGGCACGCTCTCGATGCCCGTGCGGATGACCTCGGACACGTAGGCCGCGTGGTAGAGGCCAACTCCCAGGGTGCCCAGCATGAAGGCGCTCGTGCGCACCGGGTCGGCCGTACCTAGGATGGCCTGGAGCAGCTTGGGGCCGGCCATGTACATGAAGAAGACCTGCACCGGCAGCGGCGTGTTCTGGTAGAACTCGACGTACACGCGGCTGATGCCACGCAGCACGCGCGAGCGCGTCGTCGAGAATACGCCGAGGATCGTGCCAAGCACGAGCGACACGGCAAGGCCCGCGAGGACGACCTGCAGGGTCAGGGCAAAGCCCGTCCACAGGGAGTCCATCTCTGCGAAGGTCAGCGACCATCGCATCGGATCGAGGAGTCCGTCTAGCATCTCGTTCCCTTCGTGACTACGTGCGGGGCCGCCCGCTACGTGCGGCGGGCGGCCCCGGCAAGGCCCGCCATGGCAGGCGGGCGGTCGAACAACTTAGAGCAGGCCCCAGGTCTGGATCTCCTCCTCGATCCAGCCGTTGGAGGTGACGTCCTTGACGACCTCCTCGGTGACGCTGGAGAGGTCGGAGCCCTTCTTGGTGGCGATGCCGTAGTCCTGGGCGCCAAACTCGATCTCGGGCTGCAGGAGCTCCTTGTCATCGGTGGTGTAGGTCTTCAGCGTGGAGCGGTCCATCGCGAAGGCGTCGATCTGGCCGGCGTCGAGGGCGCTGTTGATCGACGGGTAGTCGGGGTACTCGTCGAACTGCGGCGTGGCGGAGAAGCCGTTGTCGGAGAGCATCTTGGTAATGGCGTCCTTGGTCGTGGAGCCCTGGGAGACGCCGATGTGCTTGCCGTCGAGGTCGGCCATCGAGGACATGGAGCCCTTCTTGATGAGGATGCCCACGTGGTCGGTGCGATAAGGGTCGGTGAAGTCCCAGCTCTGCTTGCGCTCGTCGGTAATGGTGTAGGTGGCGCAGATGAGGTCGAGGGTGTCGTTGTCGATGAGCGGGCCACGGGTCTTGGGGGTCACGTCGGTGAACTCGACGAGGTCCTTGTCCTTGGCCTCCTCGTAGGTGACGTCGAAGACCTTGGCGGCAACCTGGTAGCACAGGTCGATCTCCATGCCCTCGTACTTGCCGGTGGCAGTGTCGAGCAGGCCGTAGCCCACGACGTCCTTCTTGACGCCGCACTTGAGCTTGCCGCGGTCCTTGATGGTCTGGAGCTTGGAGGCGTTGGAGTCGCTCGAGCTCGAGCCACCGCAGCCAACGAGGCCAAGGCCGCAGACGGTGGCGCCGGCGACGCCCATGGTGGAGATGAACTGGCGTCGGGAGATGTTGTACATGGTGGAGCCCCTTTCGTTGTCGGTAAGAGCAGCTGAGGCTGGCGGACGAGGTCCGCCAGAGGTGGTACCTAGCGAAGAATCTTGGAGAGGAAGAGCTTCGTGCGGTCGTGCTGGGGGTTCGTGAAGAAGTGCTCGGGCGTGCCCTCCTCGATGATCTGGCCGTCCTCGACGAAGATCACGCGATCGGCCACCTCGCGGGCAAAGCCCATCTCGTGGGTGACGCACATCATCGTGATGTTCTCCTGGGCAAGCTCGATCATGACGTTGAGGACCTCCTGGACCATCTCAGGGTCAAGGGCGCTCGTGGGCTCGTCGAACAGGATGATAGGCTGCTTGGTGCACAGGGCGCGGGCGATGGCGACGCGCTGTTGCTGGCCACCGGAGAGGTTCTGGGGGTACTCCCCCGCCTTGGCCTCGAGACCAACGCGGCGCAGGGCCTCAAGAGCGGTCTTGGTGGCCTCCTCCTTGCTCTTCTTCTGGAGCTTGATAGGAGCCAGCGTGAGGTTGCCCAGCACCGTCATGTTGGGGTACAGGTTGAACTGCTGGAAGACCATCGAGGAGTACTTGCGGGCCATCTCGAGGTGGTTCTTCTTGGTGAGCTCGGTCCCGTCGATGGTGATCGTGCCGCTCGTGGGCTCCTCGAGGTAGTTGACGCAGCGGATGAGCGTCGACTTGCCGGAGCCCGAAGGGCCGATGATGACGAGCTTCTCGCCGGCCTTGACCGTGAGATTGATGTCCTTGAGCACGTGGACATCACCGAAGTACTTGTTGAGATTCTTAATCTCGATCATGTTCTTGGCTTCGGTCATAACGTTCATCCCTCTTCTCGTGCAGGTGTTGTTGTCACTGTACGGTAAGCGCGTTTGTTTAAAGTGTAATCCTACCCAACTGTGACTAAGTAGAAACACGCAGGTTACAAGCCTATCGACAATTTTATAACTAATATGGAGGCCGTGATTTGCCTTATATCCCACGCGGACGCGTCTATACCTCGAAGGTCAAGAACGAACTCGTTGGGCGCGGCAGCGGGAACGCTTGCCCAAGGACGATGAGTGGGGCCTCAAGACCACACCCGGATGATAGGTAGAGAAAAACGGGTCGCTTTCGCAACCCGCCAAACATTTGCTAGGAATAATAAAACAGCATACTCGTGTTTATCAACACAACTTTTGTGTGTGAGAATTTACATGTGGTGGTCAACTAGAAAGGGCCCACAAGTGAACAAATTCAATTACAAGATTTCAGAGGCGCGTATCGCAAAGGGCTGGTCGCAGTCACAGCTTGCAAAGAGCATTGGGACCACACAACAGCAGATCGCCCGCTACGAAAGCGGCGACAACGACGTCAAGTCGAGCACGCTTATCAAGCTGAGCAAGTCTCTTGGTGTGACGATTTCCTACTTGCTCGGATTGGACGACAACACTGGAAGCGAAGAGCGCTCTATGGAGCAAATCCTTCTCGAGAACTTCAACTCCTGCTCACCTGAATGGAAGAACTACGTAATCAACTGCGCTCGCCTCGCCGCCAGCCAGTCGCGCGAGGGTGCAGAGTGCCCGTTCTGGGACGACGGGGACGAGCGCGAGGAGGCGGACGCCTAATGGGGGCCTTTAGGACGGGAGAAATCTGATTCGCAGAAATTTTTTTCGGCTACGCAAGTTTTTGTTTGTGATTTGCGTGTCTCACAAGCTGAGAGAGGAGAACGGATGGATATCCGTCTTAGGGAAAGAAGAGAGCAGCTGGGGCTTACGCAGCAGGAGCTCGCAAAGCTCGTAGGAAAGTCATTCAGGACCATTCAGGCGTGGGAGCGTGGAGAGAGCTTCCCGAATGCCAAGTACGTATCTGTCCTGTGCAACATCTTCAACATCGACGCAAACGAACTTCTTGGGTGGAGCGAAGCGCACAAAGACGATCTTGACGACCCAGAAGCTACCGAGCTTCTTAGGCTTTTCAGAACTTGCACCGAAGAATGGAAGCGCTACGTACTCAAGTGCGCACGCCTCGCAGCCGCACAGTCGGCGAACTCGATGCCGTGCCCGTTCTGGGACGAAGGGGAAGAGCGCGAGGAGGCGGACGCCTAATGGGGGCCTTTAGGACGGAAGAAGAAGGAACGATGAACAAACCGTAGGAGGTGGCCGCGTTGAATGATCGAAGACCGACACGGGAGGAGCTGGAGCTTCTGAGGCTCTACCACGAGTGCACCGATGAGTGGCGCGAGTTCGTCGTTCAAACGGCGATTCTCGCCGCGAACCAGCGGGCATGGAAGGCCGAGATCATAAGCTTCGATGATTGCCGCCACGGGAACGGCAAAGGCGTCAGCGCCAGATAACAGAAGATGGGAGAGGCTATGGGCAGGAGAAGGGTCGCTCCGCCGAGCAAGGACGAGGCAAGGTGCGCCGTCTACGCGCGCTTCTCCTCCGAAAAGCAGCACGACGAGTCGATTGAGGACCAGATTGCCGCGTGCGAGCGGTTCGCCGAGGCAAACGGGATGGTCGTCGTGGCGACCTACGCCGACAAGGCCATGTCTGGCACCTCCGACGAGCGCCCAGAGTTCCAGAGGATGATTGAGGAGTCGAGGGACGCCGAATGGGATACCCTACTCGTCTACAAGCTAGACAGGTTCGCCCGCGACAGGTTCGCCTCCGCCGTCTACAGGAAGAGGCTCAGGGAGAACGGCGTTGCGCTCACGTCGGCAATGGAGCACATCCCCGACTCCCCAGAGGGGATCATCCTGGAATCCGTCATTGACGGGATGAACGAGTACTACAGCCGCAACCTCGCGCAGAACGTGAGGCGCGGCCTATACGGCAACGCCGAAAAGTGCAGGGCCAACGGCGTGAGGGTCTTCGGCTACGACGTCGACGATGACGACCACTTCGTGGTGAACGAGGCCGAGGCCGCACACGTGCGCGAGGCCTTCGAGATGGCTGCCAACATGCGGTCGCGCAGGGAGATAATCGACTACCTGAACTCCTGTGGTGCCAAGACCTGCAGGGGCAAGGGATTCGACTACAGCTCGCTCGCAACGCTCCTGTCAAACGAAAAATACACGGGCGTCTACACCTACGGCCCAGTCCGCAAGGAGGGGGCGATTCCAGCCATCGTCTCGCGCGAGCTGTTCGAGCGCGTGAACTCCTCGCGAAAGGTCCACCCGCGCACGACCTGCTACCCCCTAACTGGAAAACTCTTCGCCCACGAGGGCGGCGAGCCCTACTTTGGCACCAGCGGCACCAGCTGCAACGGCAGCACATACTTCTACTACGCGGCGAGAATCGACGGGAAAGTCGTGCGCTACCGCAAGGCCGACGTCGAGGGCGCGGTGCGCGACGTGATCGGGGCCGCGCTGCGAGAGCCTGGGATGGCCGACAGGGTGGCCGACGCTGTCTACGAGCTCGCTGGGGCCACGGCGAAGGCCAAGAGGGCCGAGGATGCCCGCAGGAGGCTTGCGGAGGTCGAGAGGGGCCGAGAGAGGCTTGCGGACGCAATCGTAAAGGAAGTGCCCGTCGAGGTGGTCTTGAAGAAGATTGAGGAGATGGATGCAGAGGCCGAACGTCTCCACAAAACCATCACAGAGTGCGAGGCCATGAACCTCCCCAGCCGCGAGTGGATAGCCGACTGGGTGCGTGGCGAAATAATAAATCGCGCGACGCCGAGCGACCTGCGGCAGATGTTCACCAGCTGCACGATTGACGCCGAAGGGACGCTCAGGGTGTCGATTCCGTGGGTCACAGACCCCGAAATCGCAAAAGGAAAAAGGCCGAACCCGCAGGTAGATTGCGAGTTCGACCAATTCAGATTTGGTAGCCCGTACCAGATTCGAACTGGTGATCTCCGCCTTGAGAGGGCGGCG